>NZ_JBFAGS010000006.1:0-191995 GCF_040653835.1 Micromonospora sp. NPDC050980
GCAAGATCGAACCACCGGCCCCGATCGACAAGGACCTCTACGACCTCCCGCCGGAGGAGTGGGGCGACGTCAAGCAGGTCCCCGGCTCGCTGCCGGCCGTGCTCGACTCGCTCGAGGCCGACCACGACTACCTGCTCGACGGCGGCGTGTTCACGCCGGACCTGATCTCCACCTGGATCGACTGGAAGCGGACCAACGAGGTCGACCCGGTGCGCCTGCGCCCGACCCCGCACGAGTTCGCCATGTACTTCGACTGCTGAGCCGTCGACGAATCCGTTCCACCAGCACCGGCCGGGCCGGCCTCGCTCGCGCGGGGCCGGCCCGGCCGGTTTCCGCCGGCCCGACGGTGATCCACGCGACATGAAGCAACCCGGCGGTGCCGGCCAGCGCGGACACCCCCGAAATGCCGCAAACCGGGTCGATCAAGGCGGGTCGGTCGGGCGGGCCGGTCAGCCGGCGAGCAGAGCGTCCAGCTTGGTGAAGGAGCTGTTCCAGCCCTCGCGGGCGCCGGACGCCACCTCCGGGCCGTACGGCCCCTGGCGCAGTAGCAGGCGGGTCAGGCCGCCCTCGTCGTGGAACTCCAGCCGCAGCCGGAAGACCACCGGCCCGGCCCCGAAGTCGACGCGCTGCTCGCCGACCAGAAGCTCGTTCTCCATCACCTCGGTTAAGGTGGCGTCGACCGGGGAGGTCATGCCGGGGTCCGTGTCGTCGACCATGGTGAACCGCTGGTGGCCGCCGACGCGCGCGTTCACGCTGACCGTGTCCCGGGGCACCGACCAGCCCACCGGGCCGAACCACGCGGCAAGCTGGTCCGGGTCGACGAACCCGCGGTAGACCAGCTCGCGCGGGGCGTCGAAGACGCGGGTGATGACAAGCTCCTGCATGGCGACCTCGGTCATGGTGCTTGCCTCTCTTGTGTCTTCCGTCCGGCCCGCACCCGCTTGAGGTGGGCGTCGAACCGGTCCAGGTTGTTGTCCCAGAACTGGCGGTAGCGCTCCATCCAGGCCGTCGTCTCGCGCAGCGGCTCCGGATTGAGGCTGCTGGACCGCCACTGGGCGCTCCGGGAGCGGGTGATCAGGCCGGCCTGCTCCAGCACCTTTAGGTGCCGGGAGGTCGCCGGCAGGCTGATCGCGAACGGCTCGGCGAGCTCGCTGACGGTGGCGTCTCCCTCGGCCAGCCGGGCGAGGATCGCCCGGCGGGTGGGATCGGCCAGCGCGGCGAAGATCACGCTGAATCGGGCGGACTCAGCGGGCGCGTCGCGCCGGCACGGCCCGGACCAGCCGCACCGCCACCACCACGACCAGCGCGGTCATCAGGACCGCCCCGGGCGCCTTGGTGAACCGGGCGAGGTTGGTGCCGTCGGGCAGGGTGAGCACCGAGGCCACCGCGCAGGGCGCCACGAACCACACCGCCCGAGCCGGCGACCGCGTCGCCACCGCCAGCAGCGCCAGGGGCCACGTCGCGTACCAGGGATGGAAGACCGGGGCCAGCAGCACCGTGGCGGCCAGCGCCAGGCCGGCCCCGAGCAAGGTCACCCGGGGCCGGGCAGACGCCATCTGGATCACCCGCTGCCGCACCTCGTTGAGGCGGCGCAACGCCGTCCAGGCCCACCACCAGAGCGCCACCAGCAACACCGCGAGCAGCACCAGCGCGGCCAGCCGGACCCCCGGCACCGCGTGCGGCTTGCGCCCGAGCAACGCGCCCGCGTAGTCGACCACGAAACCGACCGCGGTCGGCGGCGAGGTCCACTGCTGCGAATCGCCGCTGTGCGCCAGGCCCTCCACCCATTCCAGCCGCAGGCCGGTGGCCAGCGAGGTGACCAGCAGCGTGGCCAGCACCGCGCCGGCATGCCAGCCGCCGTCCCGCAGCAGCGCGCGCCAGGTGTAGCGGCCCAGCACCGCGGCCAGCGCGGCGAACGGGAGCACCACCACGGCGACCGCTTTCACCGCCACCGCCAGCCCCAGCACCACCCCGGCCACCACCAGCGCGCGGGGCTTGCCGGGATAGCGGACCAGCACAAGCAGCCCGAGCAGCATCAGCCCCAGCCCGACCGCGTCGTTGTGCGCCCCGGCGACTAGGTGCACCCCGACGAGCGGGCAGGCCAGCGCCAGCCAGGCCGCCCGCCGGGTCGGCACGCCGGCCGCCCGTGCCAGGCCGGGCAGGCAGAGCGCGGCCAGCAGCACCCCGGCCACCGCGACCACCCGCAGCAGCACGAGCGCCCCGACCAGGCCGCCGCCGGCCAGCACCGCCAGGCCCGCCAGCAGGACGAAGAACGGACCGTACGGCGCCGGGGTGTCCCGCCAGATCGGCGACACCGCGTCCGTCCACGGGCAGCCGGCCGCCGCCACCCCCACCTGGTACGGGGACACGCCGTGCGTCCAGGACCAGCCCTGGCAGGCATACGAGTAGACGTCCCGGCTGCCCAGCGGCGGCGCGAACAGCGGCGGCAGCAGCCACAGGCCAGCGGTCAGGTACGCCCACCGGCCCGACGGCGCGCCCCAGCGCAGCGACCACCAGGCGCCCACCAGCAGCCCGGTGCCGACCAGCCAGCAGCCGAGGGTCCACGGCCCGTACGCGGCGTGCCAGAGCCCGGCGAGGGTGGTGCGCAGCGGCGCGTCGGGCAGCGCGCCGCCCAGCCAGCCGGCGATGGTCAACAGCACCGCGCCGGCGAGCCCGGCGTACCGCGCGACGGCCGCGGCGACGGGCCCGACCGGACCGTCGGGCACCGCGTCCGGCTCACCCACCGGCACCTCTCCTCAGTCTGCGGGGACCGGCTGCTGTTTCGCCCGAGCCGACCGTACCAACCGGACCACCACCACGATCACGAAGAGCGTCATCAGGGGTGCTCCCGGCATCTTGGTGAACCGGGGTAAACCGGTGCCGTCGGCCATCACCAGAAACGACGACACCACGGTTACCACTGAGAACCACAGGGTGCGCCGGGCAGTGGCGGCGAGCACCGCCAGCGGCCAGGTCCAGTACCAGGGGTGAAACAGGGGAGACAGCGCGACGGTCGCGGTGAGCGCCAAGGCGGCGTGCCACAGCGGGTCACGCCGGCGGAACGCGCGGAACCACAGCCAGACCAGGAGCGCCACCAGGACCAACACACCGATCCCCCGGGTGGCCGGCAACGCGTCGACGTGCAGCCCGAAGGGTCGGGCCAGGTAGCCCACGGTCTGCCCGACCGCGGTGGGCGGCGACGACCAGGCGATCACCAGCCCGCCCTGCTCCAGCCCACTGATGAAGCCGAAGTCCAGGCCGGCGGCGAACGTCACCCCGACCACCGCGGCGACCGCCGCGCCGGCCACCCACCCGCCGTCGCGGACCAGCGTCCGGACCCGGTGCGGCCCAGCGATCGCGGCCAGCGCGGCGAACGGCACCACGACCAGCGCGGTGACTTTGATCGCGGCGGCCAGGCCGAACAGCACCCCGCCGCCCAACAGCCACCAGGTCCGGCCCGGTCGGGCGGCCACCACCGCCAACCCGGCGGTGAGCAGGCCCACCATCATGGCATCGTTGTGCGCCCCCGAGACCAAATGAACGGAGACCAGGGGGCAGGCCAGCGCCAGCCAGAGGGCCCGCTCCGGCGGCACCCCACAGCGGCGGGCCAGCACCGGTAGGGACACGGCGGTCAGCGCCACGCCGGCCATCGCGAGCGCCCGGAACAGCGCCACGCTCCCGAGCAGCGACCCGGTGACCGCCACCACCGCCCCGGAGATCATCACGAACAGCGGCCCGTAGGGTGCCGGGGTGTCCCGCCAGATGTGCGAGATGGTGTCGAGCCACGGGCAGGGCAGCGCGGACACGCCCTGCTCGTACGGGTTGAGCCCGGCGGAGTAGCTGGCCCCCTGGCAGGCGTACGCGTACGAGTCACGGCTGCCTAGTGGCGGGGTGACCAGCATGGGCAGCAGCCAGAACCCGATCGTGACGAGCGCCCAGCGGACCGACGGCACCCGGTCCCGCAGCGACCACCAGGCCCAGGCCAGCAACGCCGTGCCGACCAGCCAGCCGAAAACGATCAACGGCCCGTTCGGGCCCTGCCAGATGCTGACCGGCGTGGGTTTCAGATCCCCGTGCGGCAGCGCGCCGCCGAGGACGGCGACCCCGGCGAGGAGCACCGAGCCCGTCAGGCCGATCCAACGCGAGAGGTGGTGAGGCACGCCCGCCATGCTGCCAGTACGGTTGGTCGCGATCGGGAGGTGGGCATGCGGGGCGGTCGGGTGGTGGCGGTGTGCGCCGCGTCCGCACTGGTCCTCGGTGTGCTCTACCTCACTCTCCCTCCGATGGGCTCGGACCTGTCCGCCCAGGTGGCCCGCGCCGACTTCTTCACCGCCCATGGGCCGGCCCTGGTCGACCTGCGCTGGTACGGCGGGGTCCATCCGTGGGGCTACAGCCTGGTCTCGCCCCCGCTGATGGCGCTGCTCGGGGTCCGCCCCACGGGCGCGCTCGCGCTGCTCGCCGCGGCGACCGCGTTCGCCGCGCTGCTGGTCCGGGCCCGGGTGCCCAGGCCGCTGCTCGGCGGCTTGGTCGGCGTGTTCACCATCGCCGGCAACCTGGTCTCCGGGCGGGTGACGTACGGCCTCGGGGTCGCCTTCGGGCTGGTGGCGCTGCTCGCGCTCACCCTGCCGGCCGGTCCGGTTCGCCGCGCCTGGTGGGTACGCGGCGGCCTGGCCGGCCTGGCGGCGCTGCTCGCCGCTGCGGCCAGCCCGGTGGCCGGGCTCTTCGTCGGGCTGGCCGGTGTCGCGCTGCTGCTCACCCGCCGGTACGCCGACGGCCTGTGGCTCGCAGTGCCGGCGGCGGCGCCGCTGGCGGTCATCGGACTGCTCTTCGGCGAGGGCGGCTGGATGAACATCAGCAGCACCGACACCCTGCACGCGGTGCTGACTGGCCTACTCGTGGCCGCTCTGGCGGCGTACCGGCCGGTGCGGGTGGGGGCGCTGCTGTCGGCGGCCGGCGTGCTGGCCGCCGCGCTCCTGCATACCCCGGTCGGCTTGAACGCTACCCGCCTCGTGGTGATGTTCGCCCTGCCCGTGCTCGCCGCCACCGCCCGCTTACCGCAGTGGACGACGCGCCGGCTTTCCCTCCCGCGGTCCGGTCGCAGGCGGCTGCTCGGGGCGCTCGCCATGGCCGGACTGCTGGCGGTGGTGTGCTGGTGGCAGCAGCCGGTGGTCAGCGCCGATCTGCACAGCGCGGACGACCCCACCGCCGACCCTGCGTACTTCACCCCGCTGCGCTCGGAGTTGGCCCGGCGTGGGCTGACCGGCCGGCTGGAGATACCATCGACCCGCGACTATTGGGAGGCAGCCCACCTCGGCGAGATGCCGCTAGCCCGGGGCTGGCTGCGGCAGGCCGACATCGCCCGCAACCCGCTCTTCTTCACCACGGTTCCTGGCGCGACCGGCACCGGCGTCCCGTTGACCGCCGACAGCTACCGTGCCTGGCTGGCCGACAACGCGGTCCAGTACGTAGCCGTGCCCGACGCCGAGCTGTCCTGGGTGGGCCGCCCAGAGGCCGAGCTGGTCACGGCTGGTCTCCCATACCTCACCGAGGTTTGGTCAGACGCGCATTGGCGGGTTTGGGTAGTCAACGACCCGACCCAGCTCGTCGCCCCGCCGGCAGAATTGGTCGCACAGGATGCCGCTACCGTAACCTTCCGGGCGTCGACGGCCGGCACCGTGCGGATCCGGGTGCGGCACAGCCGCTGGCTAACCGTCACCGGAGGTGCAACCGTGACCGCCGACGGGGATTGGACAGCGGTACGGGTGCCCGACGCCGGGGTGTACACCCTGCGCTCCTGAGCCCGGCCCGCTGCCGGCGTCACTCGGTGGTAGCCCCGGGAGTCCCCGGTTGGAAACGATCAAAGAGGTAACGGCTGGTCAGACCGTATGCATGCTCCATGCGCCGACCCATCGCCAACCAAATCGACTCGTATTTCTAGTTGCAGGAAAAGTCTCGGGCACCGCGTATGGTGGTTGATTTTCGCCACCGACGCGATGCCCGAAACATTGCCTGCACATTAGCAGTAAACCTGGGCGTAGGACACCCTGTCGTTCCAGAAAGAGCCGAAGGTGGTGCCAATCTGGGAATACTCGGTATGGGCCGGAATGGTGATGTACGACCCGGACGGGCTGCCGGCGTCGTAAAGGCGGTAGGCGCAGCTCGAGCGGTTGCGTACCGAACTGGCGTTGTTGTTCGCCGACGTGCCGGTCAGGTTGGCGCTGCCATTGAGCACGTCGGTGATGTTCAGGAAACCGTTGTCTCGGTAGAGGCACAGGGCGCCACTGGACGGGCAGCTCAGAGCCAAGGTGCCGGTGGTGGAAGAGGTAGCGGCCTGGGCCGGCGCCCCGACGAGGACGGTCGCGCCGGTCAGGGCGAGGCAGGCGAGCATAGCGCCGATGCGCATGGTGTTCCTTTCCGTTGATCGGTGACATCAGCATTGACACAAGGCCTGCGTATCGCATTCCCGGACGCCGGCCGACACGTCGTGGACCATCACCTGGTCCAGCGTCACGTGCCGCCGTTCAACCGGCAAAGATCGTCCACCGCAAGTAAGCAGCTTCTCCATTCTGAGCCCCCGTGCCACTACTGTTGAACACAAGCTATGCCGGGGAACTTCGCCTGTCAAGGCCGTTGACATGGGTTAATGAAGTAATCTCAGCGACTTTCCGGTAGGTATTTGTATTCGAAGTGGGTCAGGTGTAGCGCGGCGGCGACGATATCGCCGATCCGGCGTGGGCTGACAGTCGTGTGGCGTAGCGTCTTCCAGCGTCCGACCAGGATCGCGAAGCCGCGTTCGCCTTGCCAGCGCAGGCCGCGTAGCAGCCGGTTGTAGGCGCGGTTGTCGGATGCGAGCCGACTGCCGTCCGCAGGCTGCTTGACCGGGGCCTTGATGCCCTGACCTGCGCCTTCGTAGCCGGAGTCGGCCAGAGTGGGCAGGCCAGGTCGGCGGCGGACCAGTTCAGCGCGGCGGTCACGCCCGGGTCGCGGGCACAACTGGTGTCGCGCAGGTGCCCGGACATCGCCGCCGACGTCCAGATCGGCAACCCGTCCGGACACAAGACCGCTTGGATGTTCGCCCCGAAGTCCCGGTGCTTTCCGGAGTACCAGGCGTCGATGGTGTCGCCCTTGACCGACAGGGTGATCTCGGTGAGCCGGCCGCAGTCGAACAGCTTGCCGTCGAGGATCACGTGTGACCAGCCGTCGGCGGCGGCCTGACGCAGAGCGGTGTGCAGATTTTGCGCCTGGGCGGCGAGCACCGTGGTGCCTTCGTCGCGGTAGCGGTACGCGGTGGCTCGGGAGATGCCGAACCCGGCGGCGAGGAGGGCCAAGTCCTCAGCCTTGCGGAACCAGACGAGCACCATCAGGGCCTGGTAGAAGCACGTCAACGCTCGCGTGCCATGGCGGGTGCCGCAGGCAAGGCGCCGCGCGTACAGCAGCCGCGCGAGGTACTGCACGAGTTCCCTCGGGACGTCGACCATGGCACGATAGGCAATCACGTGGAGCCCTCTCGAAGACGTGTTTCTGTCGCAAGGACGTGTCTATCGATGGCTCCACGCCTGTTTCTACTGCCGCCCGACTCACCGGCTTCGTCCGTGTCGCGCCAATCAACCCTTATGCGTTGCTGAGATCAACTCAATGTATTGCTGACATTTGTCTGCTGAGACGGCGTTGGTGTGATGTCGGGGTGCCGGGTCTTCTTCCAGGCCAAGGCCGGGTTTCGGAGGAAGTGAGAGGCAGGGTATTGCGTTGTCGGAATGTTGCTGCTATCAGCGGTGATGAGGTCACGGGTCCGGCGAGCGGACAGTACTCAACCAGCCTCGGTGATCATCTGAACCCACTCCTGCCCGCCCTACTACACGAGCAAGGACGCATCTACACCAAGATCATCGGGCCGGGCGCCAGTACCGGATGGTCGACCAGAGCCCCGCAATGTCGTGAGGGCTGCCGCCCGGAACCCTCAGGCCGGAGCGTCCAGCACCCGTTCCGTCGCGGCCCGGGCGCGGCGGCCGGTCCGCAGGTATCCGTCGAGGAACTCGCCCGGGTCCTCGTGGCCCAGCAGGCGCACCACGCCGGCCAGCTCCACCCCGTGCCGGGGCAACTGGTCGCCGGCCCGGCCCCGCACCAGCATCAGCGCGTCGCGGACCTGCGCGGCGAGGGTCCAGCCGGCGGCCAGCTCGGCCGCGTCGTCGCCGTCGAGCAGGCCGGCGTCGCGGGCGGCGGCCAGCACGTCGAGGGTACGGGTGCCGCGCAGCGCGGGCCGCCGGCCGGCGTGCCGGAGCTGGAGCAACTGCACCGCCCACTCGACGTCGGCGAGCCCGCCCCGGCCCAGCTTGGTGTGGGTGGCCGGGTCGGCGCCGCGGGGCAGCCGCTCGGTCTCCACCCGCGCCTTGATCCGGCGGATCTCCACCACCTGCTCACGGCTCAGCCCGTCGGCCGGGTAGCGCACCGGCTCGATCATCGCCTCGAACTCGGCGCCCAGGTCGGCGTCGCCGCAGACGAACCGGGCCCGCAGCAGCGCCTGCGCCTCCCACACGCGCGACCAGCGCGCGTAGTACTGGGCGTACGCGGCGAGGCTGCGCACCAGCGGGCCCTGCCGGCCCTCGGGGCGCAGGTCGGCGTCGACGCCGAGCGGCGGGTCGGGGGCGGGCGCGGAGAGCAGCCGGCGCAGTTCCTCGGCGATGGCGTGCGCGGCGGCGCTGGCCGCGCTCTCCTGCACCCCCGGCGGCGGGTCGTAGACGAAGAGCACGTCGGCGTCGGAGAGGTAGTTGGACTCGTACCCGCCGAGCCGGCCCATGCCGATCACCGCGAAGCGCAGGCCGGGCGGGCCGGGCTGGGCGGCCCGGGCGGCGCGCAGCGCGGCGGCCAGGGTGGCGTCGGTGACGTGGGACAAAGCGGTGCCGACCGCCGTCACGTCCACCACCGTGGGCCGCCGCTCCCCGCCGCCCGCCGGGCGCGGGGTGAGCGGGGCGAGCGACCCGGCCCGGCTGAGCACGTCGGCGGCGGCGATCCGGACCAGCTCGCGGCGGCGCAGCGCGCGGACCGCCCGGGTGGCCTCGACCGGGTCGTCGTGCCGGGCCGCCGCGGCGGCGAAGCCCTCGACCAGGGTCTCCCGGGGGCGCGGGGTCAGTTCGGTGTCCTCGGCCAGCAGGCGAAGCGCCTCCGGCTCGCGGGCCAGCAGGTCGGCGGCGTAGCGGGAGGAGGAGAGCACCCGGGCCAGCCGGCGGGCCACCGGGCCGGAGTCGCGCAGCAGGCGCAGATACCACGGGGTGCTGCCGAGCTTGTCCGAGACCTGCCGGTAGTTGAGCAGCCCCCGGTCCGGTTCCGGGGCGTCGGCGAACTCGTCGAGCAGCACCGGCAGCAGCGTGCGCTGGATGGCGGCGGTGCGGCTGACGCCGCCGGTGAGCGCCTGGAGGTGCCGCAGCGCCCCGGCCGGGTCGGCGAAGCCGAGCACCTCCAACCGGTGCCGGGCCGCCTCGGGCGTGAGCCGCAGCCCTTCGGCCGGCACCCGGGCCACCGACTCCAGCAGCGGCCGGTAGAGCAGCTTGGCGTGCAGCCGGCGTACCTCGCTGGCGTGGGTGACCCACTCGGCGCGGAACTCCTCGACGGCGCTGCGGCCCGGGGTGGCGGTGAAGCCGAGCGCGGCGGCGAGCCAGCGCAGCGCGGCCGGCTCGGTCGGCACGGTGTGGGTGCGGCGCAGGCCCTGGAGTTGGAGCCGGTGCTCGACGGCGCGCAGGAAGCGGTAGCCGCGCAGCAGTGCCTCACCGTCGGCGCGGCCGACGTAGCCGCCGGCGACCAGCGCGCGCAGCGCCGGCACGGTGCCCGGCACGCGCAGCGACTCGTCGCCGCGGCCGTGCACGAGCTGGAGCAACTGGACGGCGAACTCGATGTCGCGCAGCCCGCCGGGGCCGCGCTTGATCTCGCGTTCCAGCTCCTTCGGCGGCACGTTGTCGAGGATCCTGCGGCGCATGGACCGGACGTCGGAGACCGCCTCGGGGCGCTCGGCGGCGGTCCAGACCAGCGGGGCGAGCGCCGCGATCCACTCCCGGGCCAGGTCCAGGTCGCCGGCCGCCGGGCGGGCCTTGAGCAGCGCCTGGAACTCCCAGGTGCGGGCCCAGCGGCGGTAGTAGGCGAGGTGGCTGGCGAGCGTGCGGACCAACGGGCCGCGGTTGCCCTCCGGGCGCAGCGCGGCGTCGACCGGCCAGGCGACCAGCCCGCAGACACCGATCAGCCGGGTGGCGACCTGGGTGGCGGCGGTCAGGTCGTCGTCACCGGCGGCGACGAAGATGACGTCGACGTCGGAGACGTAGTTCAGCTCGTCGCCGCCGCACTTGCCCATCGCGACCACCGCCAGCCGGGGCCGGGGGGTGCCGGCGGGCAGCTCGTCGACGGCGAGGTCGTAGGCGGCGGCCAGCGTCGCGTCGGCGAGCCCGGAGAGCGCCGCCATGGTCTGTTCCAGGCCGCGCCCGCCGGTCAGGTCGGCCGCCGCGATCCGCAGCAGGGCCAGCCGGTACGCCTGCCGCAGCAGCGGCACCGCGCCGGTGAGCGAGGTCAGCTTGGCGGCGGCGCTCAGGTCGAGCCGGCCGTCGGCGGTCGGTGCCAGCCCGTCCGGTTCGGTGGCCAGCACCGCCCACTGCCCGGGGTTGGCCACCAGGTGGTCGCCGAGGGCCGAGGAGGCACCGAGCACGGCGATCAGCCGACGGCGCAGGCCGGGGTCGGCGGCCAGCGCGTCCCGGACCGCGATCTCGTCGCCGTGGCGTCGTTCGGCCTCGACCAGCCGGTGGAGCTGGCGCAGCGCCAGGTCCGGGTCGGCGGCCCGGGACAGCGCGGTGAGCAGCTCCCCGGCTTGGTCGTCGACCGGCTCCTGGGTGTCCGGCCGCCACAGGCCGAGCCCGTCCGGGCCGAGCAGGTCGGCGGCGCGCGCCCCGCCGTCACCCTCGGCGAAGCCGTAGCGGGCCAGACGCCCGCGGGTCGGCCGGGTCACCTCACGCCCCGAGCAGCGGCAGGCTGCGGCGCGGGCTGTCGTCGTCGCCCAGCTCGCCGAGCGCGAGCGCGGCGAACCGGATCGCGAACGGTTGCCACGCCTCCTCGACGTCGGCCATCGCCCGGTCGCAGGCGGCCACCACCAGCTCCGGGTCGTAGCCCAGCTCGGCCAGTGTGGCGGAGTCGCGGGACCACTCGGCGATCATCGCGGTGTCGCACTCGATGTGGAACTGCAGGCCCCAGGCCCGGTCGCCGAGGCGGAACGCCTGGTGCGGGTAGCGGGTGGACGCGGCGAGCAGCGTCGCGCCGTGCGGCAGCTCGGTGATCTCGTCGGCGTGCCACTGGAGCACGTCGGGCATCAGCGGCACGTAGCGGAACAGCGGGTCGGTCTCGGCGGCGTCGCGCCGGCCCACCACGGTCGGGCCGACCTCCGGCCCGGACGGGCTGCGCTCGACCCGGCCGGCGTGCGCGGTGGCGAGCAGTTGCGCGCCCAGGCAGATCGCCAGCGTGGGCACCCGGTGCCGCACCGCCTTGCGCAGCAGCCCCTCCACCGCCGGGAACCAGGGCGCGCCGGGGCTGCCGTCGGCCAGCGGGTGGGCCTGCTGTTCGCCGCCGAGCACCACCAGGGCGGCGTACCCGTCCAGGTCGGCGGGAAGCGGGTCGCCCGCGTGCGGACGCACCACGCGCAGCTCCAGGCCCCCCTCGGTGAGCCAGTCGCCCAGGCGGCGGAGGTCGTCGGTCGGGTCGTTCTCGATCACCAGCGCGGTCGCCACGACGTCGAGGCTAGCCGGTACGCCCGAGCGCGGGCGGTCCGGCTCGGCCGCACTAGGCTCGCGGTCGTGCCCACCGACGACTGCCTGCGCCCACCGGCCCTGCGTCCCGGCGACGCGGTGATGCTGGTGTCGCCGTCCGGCCCGACCCGCCCGGAGCGGGTGGCCCGCGGCGTGGAGCTGCTCACCGGCTGGGGGTTGCGCCCGGTGCCGGCGCCGAACGCGTACGCCCGGCGGGGTTACCTGGCCGGCGACGACGCGCTGCGGGCCGACGACCTGAACGCCGCGTTCGCCGACCCGGAGGTCCGCGGCGTGGTCTGCACCCGGGGTGGTTACGGCGCGCAGCGGGTGGTCGACCTGATCGACATGGCGGCGGTACGCCGCGACCCGAAGGTGGTGGCCGGCTTCTCCGACATCACCGCGTTGCAGTTCGCGCTCTGGCGGGGCGCCCGGCTGGCCGGGGTGCACGGCCCCGGCGCCGCCTGGCGCGACGAGCGCACCCCGCTGCGCTCGGCCGAGTCGCTGCACGCCGCGTTGATGACCACCGAACCGGTGACCGTGGCGGCGGTGGAGGCGGAGGAGACGTTCGCGGTGCGGGTGCCCGGGCGGGCCGAGGGCCGGCTGATCGGCGGCAACCTGTGCCTGATCACCGCGTCGATCGGCACCCCGGACATGCCGGACCTCACCGGCGCGATCCTGCTGGTGGAGGAGGTGCAGGAGCCGCCCTACAAGATCGACCGGATGCTCACCCACCTGCGCCGCTGCGGCGCGTTGGCCGGGTTGGCCGGGGTGGCCGTCGGCCAGTTCACCGAGTGCGCCGACGGCTGGGACACCACTGTCGTCGACGTGCTCACCGACCGCCTGGGCGACCTCGGCGTCCCGGTCCTCGGCGGCCTCCCGATCGGCCACGGCCCCGCCCAGCTCACCGTCCCGGTAGGCACCCCCGCCGTCCTGGACACCTCCACCGCCACCCTCACGGTCACCCCCGCCGTCCGCTGACCCCCGTCCCATCGCCAACCCGTCCCACCGCGTCGATCATGAACTTGACGGCAGTTGTAGATCTTCGAAGTGCCGCCAACCTCATGATCGACCTCAGCGGGGGGTGAGGTGGGCTACGGCGCCGGTTTCCAGGGCGGTCCAGATCGAGGCGTCTTCGGTGCGGGTCAGGCCGTGGGGTTCGGAGTTCGGGGTGGGCAGGGTGTGGTGGGTGAACGTGCCGTCGGGGGCGACGTGTCCGATGCGGTTGGCGGCCCACTCGGTGAACCAGCAGCCCCCGGCCCCGTCGGCGACGATCGCGTGCGGGCGGGCCGCCCGGTCCGGCAGCGGAAACTCGTCGATCCGCCCGTCCGGGGTGATCCGGCCGAGCTGCCCGGCGGCGATCTCGACGAACCACAGCGCCCCGTCGCCACCACGGGTGATGCCGACCGGCCCGGCGGCCTCGGTGGGCAGCGGGTGCAGCGTCACCGACCCGTCCAGGTCGACCCGGGCGATCGCGTTCGCCCGGTTGAGCGTCAGCCAGAGCGCGTCGTCCGGGCCGGCGGCCAACATCGACGGGAGCCCCTTGGCGACCGGCAACGGGAACGTGCTGACCTCCCCGGCCACGCTCACCCGCCCGACCGTGTCGTCGCCCATGCCGGCGTACCACAGCGCGCCGTCCGGCCCGGTCGCCAGGCCGCACGGGGCGCAGCCGGGCGGCAGCGCCACCGAACCGCTCTCGCCGTCGACGGTGATCCGGCCGAGCCGATGGTCACCGGAGCGGGTGTACCAGAGCGCGCCGTCGGGCCCGGTCGTGATGATCAGCGGGCGGCTCTCCGGCGGGTCGGCACGGTAGGTCCGCACCGTACCGTCGAGGCCCAGCCGGGCGACGCCGCCGGAACCGGCAAGCGTGAGCCAGAGCGCGCCGTCGGGCCCGACCGTGATCGCGTACGGGCCGGAGCCCGGCCCGGTGAGCGCGACCTCGCGGATGGCGGGCTGTGTCATGGGGTGGCCTTTCGTCGGAATGCCGGCCAGCCTCCCGCCCGTCGCGGCGACGACGCAACCGCAATTGCCAGCTCGCTGACAGGTTCGCCACGGGTTCCCCCCAGTTGCGGCCGTCACTGTCGGTGACGTCATCGCACCACCACCGAGAAGGAGACCCGCATGATCCGCACGACGAGGAAGCGCCTGCTGGTCGGTCTGGCCGCCGGGGTGCTCGGCGTCGGGATCGCCGCCCCGACGGTGGCGCTCGCCGACGACAACAGCCCGAACCCGTCCCCGAGCGCCAACACCGACAGGGGCGGCGACCGCCAGCAGCGGCACGCCGACCGGCAGGCCGAGTTCGCCGAGGCGCTCGCCAAGGAACTCGGCGTGTCGACCGACAAGGTCACCGCGGCGCTGGAGAAGCTGCGCGAGCAGCGGCAGGCCGACCGACCGGAGCGGCCCACGCCGCCGTCGGCGCAGGACCGGCAGGCCGCGTTGAAGGAGCGGCTGGACCAGGCCGTCAAGAACGGCAAGCTGACCCAGGAGCAGGCCGACGCGGTGCTCAAGGCCGCCGAGTCCGGCGTGTTCCCCGGCCCCGGCGGCCCCGGCCACCACCGCCGCTGAGTAAGGCGGGGCCCCCTGTTAACGCATTCGGTATAGCAGGGGGCCCCGCTTAACACCGCAGCCCGAACCGCGCTCAGCCGCCGGCCGGCGGGGTGAAGACGCCGAGCAGGTTGCCGGACGGGTCGCGCAGCCGGGCGTGGGTCAGGCCACTCGGCGCGGTCACCGGCGGTGCCACCACCGTGCCGCCGGCCGCCTCGGCCCGCCGGCAGGTCTCCGCCACGTCGGTCACCTGGGCGTAGAAGATCGCGTAGTTGTCGGCGCCGGAGTCGGTGCCCCGGATCGCGCCGCCGATCCCCCGCTCGCCACCGGCCGCCGTCTGCCGGTAGGAGCCACCCGGGCCACCCTGCTCCTCGAAGCTCCAGCCGAACAGGTCGGCGTAGAACCGCTGCGCCTCGTCCGGACGGTCGGCGCCGATCTCGAACCAGGTCACGGGCGTGCTGGACATGCTGCCTCCTCGCCGCGCCGGCCGGTCGGCCGACGTCGTCAGGTTCCAGCGTCGGGGGTGTCCATGACAGCGTCCTGTCGGTGTTTCTCCGGCGCGCCGGGCGAGTTTCCCGGCGACGGCTCCCGCCGGAGCACCCGGTCCGGCCGCGTCCCGCGGGCCTCGGCGGCGACCTCGGCCGGCATCGTCGGTGGCCCGAAGTTCACGCCTTTCTCCCGCAGCCGGGCCAACATCTTTGACGTCGCCAGGGCGACCGGGGCGGGCGGGGCGGGCTGCACGGCGATCACCTGCCCGACCACCATGGCGAGCCGGGCGTCCACCGTCTCGTCGGCGCCCGCCACCCGTTCGACGCACCGAAGCATCGCGGTGCAGACCCCGGGATCCTGCATCAACGTCGCGCGACACTCCAGCAGCACCTCCGCCACCACCTCCGGGGACACCTCGTGGTCCTCGGCCACCCGGTCCAGCAGCAGGCGCAGAAAGGCCGCCCGGTCCCAGTCCTCGACCAGACCGGCCGCGCTCGCCGTCAACCGTGCGCAGCGCAGGTAGACGTCCCGCCGGTGCCGCTGACTCGCCGGTCGCAACGGCAGCAACCAGGCGGTGAGCAGCGCCCGGGCGGCCGAGAGCGCGGTGCCGTCCGCCGGGACCTGGAAGGTGGTGAGCGCGGTGTGCAGCTGATCGATCACCGGTTCCACCGTGTGCATCAGCAGCGTCTCGCCCTCGTCACAGCTCAGGTGCGCGGCGCGCCGCAGCCGCACCAGCAGCTCGACCGGGAGGCGGTAGCCCGAACCGCCTACCGGCAGACCCGCCACCCAGCCCTGGTCCGGCGCGGGCGGCACCGTGAACCGGCCGTCCGCCCAGACCCGGACGTCGCGGTCCCGGCCATTTCCGGTCCGCTCCAGCGCCAGCAGGTCGGCGAGACCGTCCCAGTCGTCGGCGCCGAGCTGCGACCGCCACAGCCCGACCTGGGCACGCCACTCGTCCACCGCGGCGGCAGCTTCCCCGAACAGCTCGCGTCCGGTGACCTGACCCACCGCCGACAGGACGAGCAGCAGCAGGTTGGCGCTGTAGGCGGCATGACGGGCCGCCGTCCGCAGGCGCCGGGGCCGGTAGCCGTCGAAGCGGCGGGGCCCGGCATGGTAGGCCGCGCCCCGGAACAACCGCAGCAGGAGCTGGGCGGACCGGCCCCGCTGCGCCTCGTCCCAGCCGGACAGTCGCTCGTCGAGGAAGCCCAGGACGGTCGCCCGGCTGCTGAGCACCCCGTGCGACAGCAGCGCGTGCAACAGGTCGTCGGTGACCGGCTCACCGCCCCAGGACAGGCTGGCGGCGGACTCCCGGGCCACCGTGTCGGCCACCGCCTGCGCGGTGAGCCGCGCGACGAGGAACTCGCCGAACGTCGCGTGCAGGAACTCGTACGTCTCGCGGTGCCGTTGCTCGTCGACGGCCCGCGCCCGGTGGATGAAGAAGAACCGGCCGAGCACCACGTCCGCCGCCGGCAGCGGGGTCCGCAGACCGTCCGGTCGGCCCCCCGCCACGCCGGCGATGGGCAACGCCACCAGGTCGGCGCCCAGTTCCTCGGCAGTGACCCACTGGGCGCCCCGGTTGAACATCGCGAACGCCACCACGGCGAGGCGGCGCAACTCGTCGTCGACCGCCCGGTCCAGCTCCGGCCCGAGCAGTCCCGCGCGATGCTTGGCCACCTCCCGCCGGGCGAACCGTTGCAACAACCGCTCGTACAACTCGCCGCGGCGCAGCTCTCCGGATTGGCGCAGGTCGTGGCCCTCGGCGTCGTAGAGCGCGAGCATCAGCAGCAGCAGCGGCTGTTCGGCCAGCTCACGGTGGGACAACACGGTGACCGGGTCGAGTGGCCGGGCGCCCGGCCCGCGGAACACGGCGGCGTTTGCCCGATTCCAGGTCCGCACC
Source organism: Micromonospora sp. NPDC050980 (assembly GCF_040653835.1). Taxonomy (NCBI): domain Bacteria; kingdom Bacillati; phylum Actinomycetota; class Actinomycetes; order Micromonosporales; family Micromonosporaceae; genus Micromonospora; species Micromonospora sp. NPDC050980. The sequence goes on from NZ_JBFAGS010000006.1 coordinate 16,699, forward strand.
CAGGACTCGACGCGCGGCTCGTCGAACGGCTCCAGCCGCACGGCCACCGTTCCGGGCGGGGGCTGCGCCCGGTCCGCCACGCTGGTGCGGCTGGTGACCAGCACGGCCACCGGCCGTCCCTGGTCCGCCTCGCGACGCTGGAAGGCCGCCACCCGGCGCAGGTAGTCGCTGTGGCTGACGCCGGTGGCCTGGAGCAGCTCGTCGAAGCCGTCCAGCAGCACCACCGGCAGGGCGTCGCCCGCCGAGCGGGCCAACCCGGGCCAGTCGAGGCGCTCCCCGGTGTCGTTACGGATCGCCTGCTCGATCTGGTCCTGCACGTCACCGGCCGCGTACACCTCCCGCAACACCACCCGGACCACGAGGAAGTCCGCCGCCGGCAGTTGGGCGGCGACGACCCGGGTGAGCACCGACTTGCCGGAACCGGGTTGCCCGAGGACGAGCAGCGGCACCTGGGTCGCGCCGGGCCCGGTCAGGTGCACGACGAGGGACTGCCAAAGGTCCTCCCGGATCGGCTGCTCGGCCCACCAGGTCTCGTCGGCGGGCCGCGCGAGCGGGTCCAGCGCGGCGATCCGGCACAGCGGCGGCACGTACGCCCCACCGAGCGTCGGCACGGTCAGCCCGGCCGGCACGTCGCCGGAGTTGACCACCGGCCGGCGCAGCTCGGCGCGGTACGCGGCGGCGAGCGCCGCCCGGTGCCCGTCCGGGGTGCGGCCGGTGGAGAACTCGGTGAGTGCGTGCCGCAGGTCGGCCAGCCCGAGCGACAGCCGACGGACCTCCGTGCGGGTCGCCTCGTGCTCGTGCAGGCCGAGCCAGAGCGACACCTCCGGGAAGTCGACGGCCAGCCGGGTGAACAGCTCCCGGTGCCGGTCGGCGGCGACCGTGGGCAGCCCCCGCAGCGCCCGGTGGGTCGCCGGACTTAACCGGATCCCGCTCAGGTCGGCGAGTCCGTCCAGGAAGTGCACCAGCGGCCGGAGCATCCCTTCGTAGTAGCCGACGAGTGACTCGCGGAGCGCGGGATACGGAAGGTGCGGACCGGGCAGCGGCGCGGGGATGGCGAAGAGACGATCGACGAGGTCGTCGCCGTGCGCCACCCCGGCCCCGGCCAGCGTCAACTGTTCGGCCCGGGTGATGCGGGCCTTCCCGACGGCGAACGGAAGGTCGATCTCGTTCAGCGCCTTGAAGAAGGCGGTCACCGCGATCACCGCGTGCGCCGCCTCCAGCCGCCGCGTCCGCCCGTAGCGGGACAGCCCGGAACGCTTCTCGGACGCGCCGCGCACCAGTTCGTGACCGAGCCGGACGAACTCCGCCTTCGCGTCGAAGATGCCGAGCAGCGCCGGCACCGGCACCGACGCGGCCAGCAGCGCCCCGCCGGTCAGCTTGTCGAACCAGTCGACGACATTGCTCTTTTCGCCGCCGAGCAGGCGGATGGCATCGGCGTAACTGAGCGTGTCGGGCACGCGCGTTCCTCCCCGGCGACGGCGGACCCGCCAGCCTCCCCCATCGGAAACGGAAGCGCTGTCGGGTTTCAGACCAGGGTCAGCGGGCGCACCCGGTCGACCGGGAGGTCGAGGTCGTCGGGGCGCAGCTCCCGGGTCACCGGCTCGGCCAGCGGACGCGCCTAGAGCGACAGGTAGTGCTGCCGCTCGTAGGGGGTGACCTCGCGGCGGTACTGCTCCCACTCGGCCCGCTTGTTGCGCAGGAAGAAGTCGAAGACGTGCTCGCCGAGCACGTCGGCGACCAACTCCGAGCCGGCCATCACGTCGATCGCCTCGGACAGGTTCTCCGGCAGTGCCTCGTAGCCCATGGCGCGGCGCTCGGCGCTGCTCAACGACCAGACGTCGTCCTCGGCGCCCGGGGGCAGCTCGTAGCCCTCCTCGATGCCCTTGAGGCCGGCGCCGAGCATGACCGCGAACGCCAGGTAGGGGTTGGTCGCCGAGTCCAGCGACCGCACCTCGACCCGGGCCGAGTTCGGCTTGCCGTAGGCCGGCACGCGGACCAGCGCGGACCGGTTCAGGTGACCCCAGCAGACGTACGCCGGGCTCTCGGTGATCCGGTCCGGCAGCGCCTGCGGGAACAGCCGCTTGTAGGAGTTGACCCACTGATTGGTCACCGCGGTGTATTCCCGGGCGTGGGTGAGCAGCCCGGCGATGAACGACTTGGCGACCTTGGACAGCTTCATCGGGTCGCCGGCGTCGTGGAACGCGTTGCGCTCCCCCTCGAACAGCGACAGGTGGGTGTGCATGCCGCTGCCCGGCTGGTCGGTGAACGGCTTCGGCATGAAGCTGGCCTGCACCCCGGTGGAGAGCGCCACCTCCTTCACCACGTGCCGGAACGTCATGATGTTGTCGGCGGTGGTGAGCGCGTCGGCGTAGCGCAGGTCGATCTCCTGCTGGCCGGGGGCGACCTCGTGGTGGCTGAACTCCACCGAGATGCCGATCCGCTCCAGCGCCAGCACCGCCTGGCGGCGGAAGTCGCGGGCCACCGCGTGCGTGGTGTGCTCGAAGTAGCCGCCGGTGTCCACCGGGACCGGCACCGAGCCGTCCTGCGGGCCGTTCTCCAGCAGGAAGAACTCGATCTCCGGGTGGGTGTAGAACGTGAAGCCCTTGTCGGCGGCGCGGGAGAGCATCCGGCGCAGCACGTGCCGCGGGTCGGCCCAGGAGGGGCTGCCGTCGGGCAGCAGGATGTCGCAGAACATCCGGGCGCTCTCGCCGCTCACCCCGCCCTCGAACGGGAACACCTGGAACGTGGTCGGGTCGGGCATGGCCACCATGTCCGACTCGAAGACCCGGGCGAAGCCCTCGATCGCGGACCCGTCGAAGCCGATGCCCTCCTCGAAGGCCGCCTCCAGCTCCGCCGGGGCCACCGAGACGCTCTTCAGCGTGCCGAGCACGTCGGTGAACCACAGCCGGACGAAACGGATGTCCCGCTCCTCCAGCGTACGGAGGACGAACTCCTGCTGACGGTCCACATCCACCCCTCGTGACACGTACGTCCTGCACCGGTCGGGCCGGCCCGGCTGACCGCTCAGTCTCCACCGGCCTCGTTACGCCGACGTTACGCCCTTCCCCGGCGGGTCGTCCTGCCGTGTCCCGCCCTCGGAGACGCCCGGGGACGGTGGCCCACCTCTCCCCCGGCCGGCCTGATTCGGGCGGGACGGCTGGGGAAAGATGGGGACATGCCCACCCTGCGTCTCGCCCTGTGCCAGGTCAACCCGACGGTCGGCGACCTCGCCGGAAACGCCGACCGGGTCCGCGCGTGGACCCGCAAGGCCGCCGACTCCGGCGCCCAGCTCGCCCTCTTCCCCGAGCTGATGGTGACCGGCTACCCGGTCGAGGATCTGGTCTTCCGCCGGTCGTTCGTCGCCGCGTCCCGGGCCGCGGTGCACCGGCTCGCCGCCGACCTGGCCGGCGACGGCCTCGGTGACCTGCCGGTCCTGGTCGGCTACCTGGACGCGGACGGGCCGCCGCAGGTCAGCGCAGACGCCGAACCGGGCCGGGGGGCCCGCAACGCGGCGGCGCTGCTGCACCGCGGCGAGGTGGTCGCCACCTACTTCAAGCACCACCTGCCCAACTACGGGGTGTTCGACGAGGACCGCTACTTCGTCCCCGGGGACACGCTGACCGTGGTGCGGATCGGCGGGGTGGACGTGGCGCTGACCATCTGCGAGGACCTGTGGCAGGCCGGCGGCCCGTTCGCGGTGGCCCGGCAGGCCGGCGTGGGGCTGGTGCTCAGCATCAACGGTTCGCCGTACGAGCTGAACAAGGACGACGCGCGGCTGCCGCTGGTGCGCCGGCGCGCCGCCGAGGCGGGCGCGGCGATCGCGTACGTGAACATGGTCGGCGGGCAGGACGAGCTGGTCTACGACGGCGACTCGCTGATCGTCGACGCCGACGGCACGCTGCTGGCCCGGGCGCCGCAGTTCGTCGAGCACCTGCTGGTGCACGACGTGGCGCTGCCGGCGGCCCCGGAGGCGACCGGCGGCGCGACCGACCTGGCCGACGGGATGCGGCTGGTCCGCCACGAGGTGTCGGCGGTCCCGCCCGCGCCCGAGGGCCCGGCGGCGGCCGGCGGGATCATCGAGCCGGTCGCCGACGAGGCCGAGGTGTGGCAGGCGCTGGTGTTGGGCCTGCGCGACTACGCCGACAAGAACCGGTTCCCGTCGGTGGTGCTCGGCCTCTCCGGCGGCATCGACTCGGCGGTGGCGGCGGCGCTCGCGGTGGACGCGCTCGGCCCGCAGCGGGTGGTCGGCGTCTCGATGCCCAGCCAGCACTCCTCCGAGCACTCCCGCACCGACGCCGAGGACCTGGCCAAGCGGACCGGCCTCGACTACCGCGTCGAGCCGATCCAGCCGATGGTCGACACGTTCCTGGCCAACATGTCGCTGTCCGGCGTGGCGGTGGAGAACCTCCAGGCCCGGGTGCGCGGCGTGATCCTGATGGCGCTGTCGAACCAGGAGGGCCACCTGGTGCTCACCACCGGCAACAAGAGCGAGCTGGCGGTGGGCTACTCGACGCTCTACGGCGACTCGGTGGGCGGCTACAACCCGGTCAAGGACGTGTGGAAGACGCTTGTCTGGCGGCTGGCGAAGTGGCGCAACGCGGACGCGGCCCGGCGCGGGGAGACCCCGCCGATCCCGGAGAACTCGATCGGCAAGCCGCCGTCGGCCGAGCTGAGCCCGGGCCAGCTCGACAGCGACACGCTGCCCGACTACGACGTGCTCGACCCGATCCTGATCGGCTACGTCGACGGCGACCTGGGCCGCGACGGCCTGATCGAGTCCGGCCACGACCCGGCGGTGGTGGACAAGGTGCTGCGGATGGTGGATACCGCCGAGTACAAGCGGCGGCAGTCCGCGCCCGGCACCAAGATCTCCATGAAGGCGTTCGGCCGGGACCGGCGGCTGCCGATCACCAACCGCTGGCGCGAGGACGGCTGAGCGCCTCGGCGGGAGTGAATTCCTCCACTCCGACCTGCCGGCGGCCGGTCGGGCGGTGCGACGATCGCGGGGACCCGGGGACCGCGTGCGCGGCCTCGAGGAAGGGAGATTGTCATGGTGGAGTCCACCCCGACCGAGGTGACCGCCCTGTACGGCGGGCCGGCCACCCGGCGGATCCGCACCCGCGACCTGATCGCCGCCAAGGAGCGCGGCGAGCGGTGGGCCATGCTCACCTCGTACGACCAGTACACCGCCGCCATCTTCGACCGGGCGGGCATCCCGGTGCTGCTGGTCGGCGACTCGGCGGCGAACAACGTCTTCGGTTACGAGACCACGCTGCCGGTGACCGCCGAGGAGTTGCTGCCGCTGGTCCGCGCCGTGGTGCGGGCCACGACGCACTCGCTGATCGTCGGCGACCTGCCGTTCGGCTCCTACGAGGAAGGGCCGGCGCAGGCGCTGCGCACCGCGGTGCGGTTCATGAAGGAGGGCGGCTGCCACGCGGTGAAGCTGGAGGGCGGCCGGCGCTGCGCCGCGCAGATCGAGGCGATCGTCGGCGCCGGCATCCCGGTGATGGCGCACGTCGGTTTCACCCCGCAGAGCGAGCACACGCTGGGCGGCTACCGGGTGCAGGGCCGGGGCGACACCGCCGAGGAGGTGCTCGCCGACGCCCGGGCGGTGGCCGAGGCGGGCGCGTTCGCGGTGGTGCTGGAGATGGTGCCCGGCGAGGTGGCCAAGCGGATCACCGGTGAGCTGCCCATCCCCACCGTCGGCATCGGCGCCGGCCCGGACACCGACGGTCAGGTGCTGGTCTGGCAGGACATGGCCGGGCTGCGCACCGGCCGGGCGCCGCGTTTCGTGAAGCGCTACGCCGACCTGGCCGGCGCGTTGACCGACGCCACGCGGCGGTTCGCCGACGAGGTGCGCGGCGGCGACTTCCCCGCCCCCGAACACACCTTCTGAGGGGTAAGGAGGGGCCCCTTCTCAACGCCTGGCGTCGAGCAGGGGCCCCTTCTTAACAACCGACGCTCAGAGATCGGTGACCCGGATGCCGGCGTGCGCCTTGTAGCGCTTGTTGATCGCGATCAGGTTGGCGGTGAACGCCTCGATCTGGTGGGCGTTGCGCAGCCGGCCGGCATAGATGCCACGCATGCCGGGGATCCGGGCGGCCAGCGCGGCGATCACGCCGACGAGGTCCCGGTCCTCGGTGCAGATCAGCACGTCGAGATCGATCCGGTCGACCTCCGGGTCGGCCAGCAGCGGCGCGCTGACGTGGTTGAAGGCGGCGCAGACCCGCGACTCGGGCAGCAGCGCGGCGGCCTGCTGCACGGCGCTGCCCTCGGCCACGGTCAGCGCGTACGGGCCGTGCTTGTCGAAGCCCAGCGGGTTGACGCAGTCCACGACGATCTTGCCGGCCAGCGGCCCGGCCAGCGCGGCGACGGTGGCCTCGTGCCCGTCCCACGGCACCGCGACGACGACCACGTCGCTGCGGCGGGCGACCTCCTCGTTGCCCGCGCCGGAGACCGGGGCGCCGGCCGGCACGCCCGGCAGGGCGGCGATCTCGGCGGCGGCCTCCGCGGCCCGGTCGGCGGCGCGGGAGCCGATCAGCACGGTCTGCCCGGCCCGGGCGAACCGGTAGGCGAGGCCCCGGCCCTGGTCGCCGGTGCCACCGATGATGCCGACGGTGAGCCCGGAGACGTCGGGCAGCGTGGTCGCGTCGTAAGCCATGCGGTCATCCTCGCAAAGCCGGCCGCCACCCGGCGCGTCGAGGCGCTGTGAGAATCCCCGCGCCTGGTCAGGCGCGCTCGAAGGCGACCTTGCGTTCGGCCGGGTCGGCGACGGTCAGCCGGACCCGGACCCGCTCGCCGAGCGGCAGCTCGCCGGTGCAGCGGGCCCGCACCGGCGGCTCGTCCAGCGCGACGGTGCCGCCGGGCGGCCGGCCGGCCCGGCCGTTGCCCGCCGGGCGAGGCTCGTCCACGTCCAGCACCGCCGCCTCGAAGGTCTCCCCCACCCGGTGCGCCAGCAGCACCGCCTCGGCCAGCTCGATCGCGCCCCGGGTGGCCGCGCCGGCGGTACGGTCGGTCGTCGCCATCACCTCCGGCAACTTCGGCAACGCGTCCCGCACGTGCGCGGGCACCTCCCGCCCCTCGTGCAGGGCCAGGCACGCCTCGGTGGCGTACCGGTCGGCGAGCCGGCGCAGCGGCGCGGTGACGTGCGCGTACGCGGCGGCCACCCCGCCGTGCTCCGGCTGCTCGGGCGCCGCGCCGTCGAACGCCGTGTACGCGGCTCCGCGCATCAGCTCGGCGGCCTGGTCGACGAAGGCGGCGGCGCGGGGTCGCGACGCGTCCAGCCCGACGAGCACCTGACCGACCGAGGCGCCCCGCGGCCAGGGCACGCCGAGCGGGCCGGCGGCCAGCCGCAGCCGCTCGACCGCCTCCGGGCGGGGAGGAGGCATGGTCCGCAGCAGGCCGATCCCGCCGGCGAGCATGATGTCGGCGGCGGCCATGCCGGTGAGCAGCGAGATCTGGGCGTTGTGCTCCTCCATCGCCGCGGGGCCGCGCAGCACCAGCCGCCACCCGTCGCCGTCGGGCTCGACGTCCTGCTCCGGCAGCGGCAGGTTGATCGCGCCCCGGCGCAGCCCGCGCGCGGTGAGCAGCGCGCCGATCTCCGGCAGCAGGGCGATCGGCTCGGGCAGGCGGCCGGCGTCGGCGTCGCGCTGCACCCCGCCGTAGTCGAGCTTGGCCCGACTGCGCACCCGGGCCCGCTCCAGGCCGACCGCGACCGTGTCGCCGTCGGCGTCCAGGTCGATGGTCCAGAGCACGGCGGCCCGGTCGGCGTCGGGCAGCAGGCTCGCCGCTCCCTCACTGAGCGTGTGCGGGTGCAGCGGCACGTTGCCGTCGGGCAGGTAGACCGTCTGGCCCCGCCGCCACGTCTCCGCCTCCAGCTCACCCCCCGGGAGTACGTGGGTGAGCACGTCCGCGATCGCGTACCGGACGCGGTAGCCCCCGCCGGGCCGGCGGGTGAGGTGCATGGCCTGGTCGAGGTCGCGCGAGGTCGCCGGATCGACGGTGACGAACGGGATGTCGGTCCGGTCGGCGACGGCCGGCAGCGGCGCGACGGCCGCGGCGTCGGCCTCGCGCTGCGCCGCGGCCGGGAAGCTCTCGGGAAGTCCCAGCTCGCGGCGCAGCGCGCCGAAGTCGATGCGGGGCGCCAGTACGCGTCGGATCACCACGCGGTCAATCCTGACAGTGCTCCGCACGTTCCGCTCATCGGTGTCGCGGGCGCTCTTCTGCTCCTGAGCGGTGCCGCGCCCGGCGGGCGGTGGTCAGGCGGAGGGCCGGCGGGCCGGCGCCTTGCGCGCGGTGGTCTTTCGGGCGGTGGTGGTCGTCTTGCGCGCCGGCGCCTTCTTGGCCGCCGTGGTCTTCTTCGCGGTGGTGGTCTTGCGGGCGGGCGCCTTCTTGGCCGCCGCCTTACCGGCCGTGGGACGGGTAGCGGGGGTGGTCTTCTTCGCCGCCGTGGTCTTCCTGGCGGTGGTCTTCTTCGCCGGGGCCTTCTTGGCCGCTGTGGTCTTCCGCGCGGCGGTCGTCTTCTTCGCCGGGGCCTTCTTCGCGGCGGTGGTCTTCTTCGCGGCCGTCGTGGTCTTCCTGGCCGGGGCCTTCTTCGCCGCCGTCTTCTTCGCGGTGGTCTTCTTCGCGGTGGTCTTCTTGGCCGGCGCGCTCTTGGCGGTGGTCCTGGAGGCCGGCGCCTTACGCGCCGCCGACACGACCTTCTTGCTGGCCGCCTTCTTCGCGACCGCCTTCCGGGCGGGTGTTCGCCCGGCGCCGGCGCCGGAGGCGTTCGGCGACGCCTTGGTGACCGTCGTACTGCCCGCGGCGCTCTTCCGCGCGGTTGTCCGTTTCGCGGCCGGGCGGGTGGCCTGCTGTGCTACGGCCATCTCGGTTCCCTTTCTGGGGACGTGCTGCCGCCCTCGCGGAGCACGGATCACCTCGACGCGGTCCGTCCCGCGCCGTCTATCGGCCCTCCCCGGCCCAACGGGCGTCCTCGGCATCCCACGCTTCGTTACGCTCCTGCACCTTCTGCAGGGCGTTCTCCGCGTCGGCGGCTGAGGCGTACGGTCCGAGAACGTGCTTCGCGGGACACACGTCGGCATCGGTCTCGACCCGGTGGTGTCGCGTGCACCAGTAGTAGTGCCCACCACTTCCGTCGTCGCTCATGCGATCACTGTGCACCGGGAATCGCCCGGCCGCCACCGGAACGCCACAAATAGTCGCCGCCTCCTCCACATTAGACCTGATCGGGGCGGTTACGGCGGGGAATGGCGGAAGAGTCGCGAGCCGGCGGCGCGTGCCTCAACAGGGCACCGGCGCGGGCGATCGGCACCGCCACGCGCAGCAGGAGAGCGGCCGGTCACCACGCCCTCGCCCCGGCCGGTCCGACGCCGCCCCGGTCGAGCCGTTCGGCGGGCGCGAGGGCACGCACCTCGGCCAGGGCCAGCCGGGCGGCGCGGATCCCCTCGCCGGTGAGGCGGTAGTAGCGGCGGGCCGGTCGGCCGGCGGCGACCGGGTCGACGTCCTCCCAGTCGGCGGCGAGCCAGGCCGCCGACCGGAGGCGGTGCAGCACCGGGTAGAGCGTCCCGCTGGGCAGGCCGGTGAGCCGCATCAGGTCGAGGCCGTAGCGCGGCGCGTCGGGCTCGGCGAGCAGCGCCGAGAGCACCTACGGCTTCCGCCGCCAGGTGTTGGACTCGCTGCGCGACGCCGGCGAGCCGGCGGAGATCGATCGGGTCCGCGCTCGGGAGCTGCTCGACGTCGACTACCGGCTGGAGATGTGCCGACCGGATCCGCTTAGCAGGCGGCTCCACAATCGACCATCGGTCGGCGAGTCCCACTTACGGGACTGACGGACGGGCGGGCGGAGCTACCCAGGTGGATCACCGGCCACCAACGTGCAGGCTGCACATTGCTGTGCAAGCCTCGACGGAGCATATTCGCGGGAGGCGCCGGCTGTCAGCCCGCAGACACCCGAGCGGCGGCCGGCCCACCCGGCCGATCCCTGGGGAGAACACCGTGGGCAACCTCGACGTCGCGTTGAAGAGCGCGATGGACATCGACGGCGCGATCGGCGCCGCGCTCGTCGACTACACAAGTGGCATGACTCTCGGCGTGGCCGGCGGCACCGGTGAGATCGACCTGACCGTCGCCGCCGCCGGCAACACCGACGTGGTCCGGGCCAAGCTGCGGACCATCGAGATGCTGAAGCTCGACGACGAGATCGAGGACATCCTCATCACGCTGGGCAGCCAATACCATCTGATCCGGCCGTTGAGCAACAGCACCGGCAAGGGCCTGTTCCTCTACCTGATGGTGAGCAAGAGCCGGGCCAACCTGGCGATGGCCCGCCACCAGTTGCGCGCGATCGAGGAGAGCCTGGAGCTGTGAGCCGGGTGGACAATCTCCCCCGCCGTACGCCGGCCAGGGCCGGCACCCTGCCACCGCCGCGAGCGCTGCCGCCGTCGCTGGCCGGCAACCCGGCGCTGCCGTACCCGGCGATCGGGCAGGAACTGTCCGCGCTGCGGCTGCAGATCCCCGGCGTGCACGGCTGCGTGCTCGGCGGCGTCGACGGCCTGCTGATCACGCACAACCTGCAGAACGACGCCAGCCCGGACGACCTCGCGGCGCTGGCCGCGACCATGTTCGGGCTGGGCCGCCAGGTCGGGTCCCGGCTCGGGCAGGGCGACTTCCAGCAGTCCACGGTCCGCAACGAGCACGGCTACCTCAGCGTCTACGCGGTCAGCCGGCAGGCGCTGCTCGCCGTGGTCGGCACGGACAGCATCAACGTGGCCCGCCTGCACCTGCACGCCCCGACCACCGCCGCCCACCTCGCCGACCTGCTCGACGGCGTCACCCCCACCGCGCCCTGACGCGCCGCCGGTCGCGCCGGCCCCTTTCCGGGTACGGCGCGGCCGGCTCATCCGGCCTGGTCACGCAGACCGACGCAGTCGTGCCGCCAGAAGGTGTCCGAGTAGACGAACGTGCCGGTCATCCACGGCTCGTACGCCGGCAACGTCACCACCTGGAAGGCGGCGTCGGGAATGCGCAGCGACGGCCTGCGGAAACCCTGCGCCTCCGCCGGGCCGAAGCCGAGCCGGGAGTAGTACCGGGGGTCGCCCTCCAGGAACACCAGCGGCACGCCGCGTACGTCAAGCTCCTGCAGCCCTTGCCGGACGAGCGCGCGACCGATGCCGCGACGCTGCCGGTGCGGGCCGACGGCGAGCGGGCTCAGCGACACCACGTCGACGAGCCGGCGGGGCGCGTCCAGCCGGCACCGGCTGAACATCACGTGCCCCACGACCTCGCCCGCCTCGTCGGCCACCAGCGACAACGCGGCGGGGTCGTCGCGGCGCAGGTCTTCCACCAGGCGCGCCACGACCTCACCGTGCTGGCCCCCGAACGCCTCGCGGTGCAACGCGCCGACGCGTTTCCGGTCGCGGGCCTGTTCCTCCCGAAGAGCCATGGCCGGACGGTAGGGCGCGGGCCCCGCCGGGGACAAACGAATAACCCGCCGCCCTGCGACACCGTCTCCACGATCGCCCGATGGACGACGCAATAGACATTGTCTACGGGACCGTGGTAGACACTGTCCACGTCTTGGTTGGGCCGGAAGGAGCCAGATGCAGATCGCCATCCTTCTCTTCGAACGGTTCACCGCCCTCGACGCCGTCGGACCCTACGACGTGCTGTCCCACCTGCCCGGCGCCGAAACCGTGTTCGTCGCGCATCGCCCGGGCCCGGTCGTCAACGAGGTGGGCAGCCTGCACCTCACCGCCACCGCCGCGCTGGCCGACGTACCGAAACCGGACGTCGTCGTGGTGCCCGGCGGGCCGGGCTGGCACGCCCAGATGATCGATGGTCCGGTGCGCCAATGGCTACGCGCCGCCGACGAACACAGCACCTGGACCGCATCGGTGTGCACCGGATCGCTCCTGCTCGCCGGCGCGGGCCTCCTCACCGGCCGGCGGGCCACCACCCACTGGCTGGCCCACGACCAACTGGCGCCGCTGGGCGCCACCCCGGTCGCCGAACGCGTCGTCGCCGACGGAAAATACCTCACGGCGGCCGGCGTCTCCGCCGGCCTGGACATGGCGTTCACCCTCGCCGGACGGATCGCCGGCGACGCCGTCGCCCATACCATCCAGCTCGCACACGAGTACGAGCCCCGGCCGCCCTACCAGGCCGGATCACCCGACCGGGCACCCGGCGAGATCGTCGACGCGCTGCGCGCCCGGCGCGACGCCATCCTCTACTGACCGCACGGGGACCAGCTCAAGGACAGCACATCCGCCACCACCAACCCGCAGGTGCTGCGATCGCGTGTCGTCGGTGTCACACGGACGGGTCCCAGGCCGCGAGCTGATCGAATACCCGACGGTCGCCTTCGAACTTCAACGACTCCAACGGTATGCGGCCGTAGAAGAACAGGACCAGGTCACTGGCCGTGCCCTGGGCGGAGGCGTCGGGCGTACCGATGTCCTCGCCGGCAGCGGGCGTGAGGTGGGCGACCTGCGCGCCTGCCCGGGAGAGCCGGAGGCGCCAGGAGCGGCCCTCGGTGGCGTGGTAGTCGACGACGGCTGCGGCATGCGGCCAGGCGACCGTCGTCGCGCAGAGGGTGAACTGGCAGTCGTCGAAACCGTCGAGGGCGCTGCTGAGCACGGCGGCCGACGGAACTTGACATTCATAGGAGCATCGGGATGGCGGCTTTGGACTGAGTGGGAGCCGAATTAGTTACGGTGCTCCAATAGCGCAGGAGAAACGCTTTCTAGGGCCTTGACCTCGTCAAGCCAGCCAGCGAGCAAACCGCGAAGGGCAGCCATTCGGAGGCAAGCAGCTTGAATCTTCTTCAACGGAATATCGAGCGTTTTCGAAAATCCCAACACGCCCTCTACCGATGCACTGAGGCCTTCGACGTGGGAGAGAGAATCTATGCCGGACTCCGACAATTCCCGAATTGTACTTAGAAAAGCGATACCATCCTCGTCTTCCATGGTGTCCGGGTCCGCCTTCACTCTCTCAAATAGATAGTTAACCAGGAATCCCCACTCCTTGAAATTGCTGTGAATGCGGTCAGCCCTGACCTGCATATCATCTGCAATCGGCGTCAACACCTCGGCCAAGCTCCTTGAGACAGCCAACTTCTGACCAAAGGTGTTGGCCCTTTGCATGCGAGGCGAGGCCGCCTCCGTCCGGCTGCCAAGCTCCTCGATGAGCAATGAAAACTCCTCCATGTCGCTTGTGATCTCCGGGAGCCTTTCTTCCGCCTCGGCTAGGCGATCAAAGAGGTAACCACCCTCACCCTCACCCTCACCCTCACCCTCACCCTCACCCTCATCCTCATCCTCAGCCGGCGTCGCGGCAGACTCCTCCGCACCTTCGGTCAAGGCGACAGCGGTAGCGAGGACTTCGTCGATTCGATCGCTGATCTCCTCGACCACCCCGAGCCATGACGCAGATCCAATTTCCGCCGTGCGCAGTCCCGAGATGTCGACCCTGTTTCGCACGGATAGTTGTTTCCACAGGTCGTCATCGGAAAACGATCGCTCAATGCGGTCCAACTTGGCGAAGACGAGCGGAATGACTAGCCGAATACTAGAGTTGGCGTTCAAGAACCCGATGAATTCACTAAGCTCCTCGCGGCATGCCGCGCTACGCAAGTAGGCCGGCGACACAAAGGCGAGAAATACGGACGAGGATGACAGGCCAAGACGGATCCTGTCCTTCCAGTTTTCGCCGGGCGCTATCGAATCGGTATCCTTAAACACACCGACCACTTGGCCGGTCAGGCTGTGATATGTGTTGGCGATATCGTTGATCAGCTGGGTAATGCGGCCGTGTGTTGCTTCGTCATCAACCCGCGCGTAGGACACGAACACGGACACCTCTGCCCTCGGCCCGGGCGATTCGATGTCAACGCGCTCCCGTGTCTCAACCCAGAGTTGGCGGAAAAGCTCGACGTCCCCCTTAAGGTGTTCGACGATCTTCACCGTTATTGGCCAAGATGGGATCTTTGTCCCTTTCGTAACCGAGTTTACCGTTGTGTGACTTATGCCACCAATTGCCGTAGCGATAGCCCTGCTGCTCGGCCGCCCGGCCTGGAGGTAGAGGTCGTTCATTGCCGCGAAGAATCTTCGCTCCGCTCCGCCGCGCGGGTCTCCGCCTGCCGTATTCATGCCATCCCTTCTTGACCATGCCACCCCCGGCCGCATACTCTCCTGCAAGTCAGTGTAAAGTTGACAGCTAGTTTACGAGGCGATCCAGGCAAAGTGGCCCGGTGCCCACCATGCGGGAGCGGCCGGTGGCCGCAGGAGGCAGTGTACGCAGATGTACATTACCGTAAAGGCGACCTGGGTTTTGTTCGCGGTCGTCGTCTTCGGACTCGCGTTCTGCGCGTGGAAGTACCCGCGCAGCGTGGTCCCGATCACCATCGCGATCGCCGCCGCCGCCGCGATGGCAACGATCGTGGAGTTGTAGCCGACCGCCGAGAAACTGGGCACGGCCCGGCCGAGTAGCCAGGCGATGCACTCCGCCAGCCAATGGTCAGGTGGGCCGTCCCTGGGCCGTCGCTCGGCCGTCGAAGGCCTACCAAAGGTGACCGACGATGACCGATAGCAAGCGAAGAAACAGCAGGCCAGCCACCACGTGTGGGCGGCTGGGCTGGTGGGCGACGGACGAGTCGACCTGTACGCCGGATTCTGTGCCCGGCACGCCCGAAGGCGCGCCGGCGGCGGCCATCCATCTAGGCCTGCCGTCGCCGGCAGGCTCCAGCGGCCTACCCGCAGACATCGGGCGGGCCGCCCTCAAGCGTCTGCGCGGGTCGTCATCTTGCGGTGACGGCCCTTTCTTGGCCTTGCTCCGGGTGGGGTTTACCGAGCCACCCCGGTCACCCGGGGTGCTGGTGGGCTCTTACCCCACCGTTTCACCCTTACCGTCCCGTGTACGGGCCGGCGGTCTGTTTTCTGTGGCACTGTCCCGCGGGTCACCCCGGGTTGCCGTTAGCAACCACCCTGCCCTGTGGAGTCCGGACGTTCCTCGGCGGCGGGCCGGGGCCCGCCGACGCGACCGCCCGGTCGACTCGTCCGTCGCGCCCCCATCCTAACGACGGGCCCGGCACGCGCATTTCCGCCCCGGGTCGGGCGCGAGCCGCGAGTTCGCCGAGGTGGCGGCATTCCGGGGCCGTCGACACCGCCACTTTCCCGAACCGGCGGGACCGGACCCGGAACCGACCGCGACCGGGCGGGCGACCCGGCCGAGGGCGTACTAGCCTCGGGAGATCATGGATATCTCCGACGTCGCGCTGCTGGTCGTCGCCGGCCTCGCCGCGGGGACGGTGAACGCGGTCGCCGGCGGCGGTTCGCTGATCACGTTCCCGGCGCTGATCGCGACGGGTCTGCCGCCGGTGGCGGCCAACGTGTCGAACTCGGTGGCGGTCTTCCCGGGCTACCTGGCGAGCGTGGCGGGCAGCCGGGTGGACCTGCCGCGCGGGCGGGCGCTGTGGTCGCTGCTGCCGACGGCCGCGGTGGGCACGGTGGTCGGTTGCGTGCTGTTGCTGGCCACGCCGGCCCGGGCGTTCGAGCTGGTGGTGCCGTTCCTGGTGCTGGGCGCGACGGCGGTGTTGGCGTTCCAGGATCCGCTGCGTCGGCTGGTGGGCCATCCGGCGCGGATGAGCCCGCGCCGCCGTACCGTCACCGTGCAGGTCATGGTCGGGCTCGGCACGGTGTACGGCGGCTATTTCGGTGCGGCGCTCGGGGTGATGCTGGTGGCCGGGCTGGCCCTGGCGCTGGACGCGACGCTGGCCCGGGTCACGGCGGTGAAGAACCTGCTGTCGGCCGTGGTGGGGTTGACCACGCTTGTCGTGTTCGCGCTGTTCGGCCCGGTGCAGTGGGTGGCCGTCGCGGTGGTCGCGCCGGCCACCCTCCTCGGGGGGTACGCGGGCGCCCGGCTGGCCCGCCGGCTGCCGGCGGTGGTGTTGAAGACGGTCATCGTGCTGTTCGGCACGACGATCGGCCTCTACCTGCTGTGGCGCGCGCTGACCTGACCGGTCAGTACGCCTCGCCCACCGGCTCCTCGGGGGCGTGCTCGGCGGTGCGGGCGGCCCGGTTCCAGATCACCCGTTCGCCGTAGCCGGCGGCCATCAGGTGGCCGAAGGCGAGATAGACGAGCACGCCGACGGCGAGCACCCCGAAGCCGACCCAGAACGGCAGCGCCAGGCCGTGTTCGGCGAGCTTGCCGGAGATGATCGGCGCGGGCGCGGCGGCGCCCCAGCGGACCAGGTTGAACGCGCCGGTGGCGACGCGCCGGTCGGCGGAGCCGAGGCCGAGGGCCAGGTCGGTCAGGTTGGCGTTGGCCAGACCCATGAACAGGCCGGCGACGACGAGCACGGCGAGCGACATGGCGGTGCCGGCGCTGGTGGCGAACAGGACCATGCAGACGAGCAGGCCGGCGACGGCCACGCCGACGGTCTGCACCGCGCCGATCCGGTGTGCCAGGCGGTGCCCGATGAGCAGGATGCCGGCGGCGAGGCCGAGGCCCCAGCCGGTGAACGCCAGGCCGAGCGGGATGACGTCGAGGCGCAGGAACAGCGGCGTGTAGCCGAGCACCACGAAGAAGACGAAGTTGTAGGCGGCGGTGACCACGCAGAGGGTGATGAACGCCGGTTTGCGGTAGGTGGCGAAGATCTGGCCGACCCGTACCGGTGGTTGTGTGGTGGTGGGTTCGCGGAGCTTGCGGGCGGCGACGCCGAGCGCGAGCACCATGAAGACGCCGCAGACGAAGAACGGCAGCCGCCAGCTCACCTCGCCGAGCAGGCCGCCGATCAGCGGGCCGATGGCGAAGCCGAGGCCGAGCGCGGTTTCGAAGAGGCCGACCACCCATTCCCGGTCGAGGGCGAGGTTGACCAGCACCACCATAGCGGTGGCGAAGAACATCGCGTTGCCCAGCCCCCAGACGCCGCGCAGCACGGAGAGCTGGACGATGTCGTTGCTGAACGAGGCGAGTATGGCGGCCAGGCCGACCACCGAGACGCCGGTGACGAGCACCGGTTTGAAGCCGAACCGGCCGCTGGCCAGGGTGGCCGGGATCATGCCGACGGCCATCACCGCGATGTACGCGGTGAAGAGCAGTTCGACCTGCCAGGCGGTGACGCCGATGGCCGCGCCGATGGCGGGCAGGATGGGGTCCACGACGGCGATGCCGGCGATGGCGAGGAACGCCACGAGCGTGGTGGCGTAGATGGCACTGCGGTTGGGCTCGGATCGCCGATCCACTCCGCAACCTCCCAGATAGCTGTATCGTACAGGCAGTTTCCTTGTATCATACAGCTATGAGCGACGACGCCCACCCCGACGAGATCACCCTCGGCCGGATCGAGACCGAGGTCGCGTTGCTGATGCGACTGGGCGAGGCCACCCGGCGCGGCACCGGCACCATGGAGCACCGGCTGCTCGACCGGGCCGCGTACGTGATCCTGCGGCACCTCGACGTGGCCGGCCCGCAGAACGTCTCGGCGCTCGCCGCCCGGCTCAACCTGGACGGCTCCACGGTCACCCGGCAGGTCTCCGCGCTCCAGCGCGACGGCCTGATCGCGCGTACCCCCGACCCGGCCGACGGGCGCGGCACGGTGATCTCGGCGACGGCGGCCGGGCTCCAGCGGATGGCGGCCGTGCGGGCCGCCCGCACCCGGCTCTACGGCGAGATGCTGTCCGGCTGGTCCACCGCCGACCGGGACACGCTCGCGAACCTGCTGCACCGCCTCAACGAGGCGCTCGACGCCCGCAACCGTCGCCGCTGACGCGGTGCGTTAAGAGGGGCCCCCTGTTATGCAGAATGCGTTAACAGGGGGCCCCTCCTTTCACGCGACCGGCTCGCGGGCGGCGGTGGCGGCGGTGGCGTCGACGCGCGGGTCGCCCTCGTCGGCGAAGTAGTCGTCCGGCGTGGTGCCGTCCGGCCCGTCGGCCACCTTCGCGGCCCGCAGCGCCAGCGTGACCAGCGCGGCCACCACCAGGTTCACCAGCACCGCCACGATGCCCACGTAGATCGTCCTGGTGGTGTCGAAGCCGAACTCCGACAGTGGGAACGCCGAGCCGGCGAAGTGCTTCTTGCCGGTCGCCGGGTTGCCGATCTGGTAGAGCATCCACATGCCCAGGCCCATGCCGGCCGCCCAGCCGGCGATCAGCGCGCCCCGGTGGAACCAGCGGGTGTAGAGGCCCAGCGCCACCGCCGGCAACGTCTGCAGGATGATCACCCCGCCGATGAGCTGGAGGTCGATGGAGAACTGCGGGTCGAGGAAGACGATGCAGGCCACCGCGCCGACCTTCACCACCAGGGAGGTGATCTTCGAGACGTTCGCCTCCTGCCCCGGGGTGGCGTCCCGCTTCAGGTACTCCTTGTAGATGTTGCGGGTGAACAGGTTCGCCGCCGCGATCGACATGATCGCCGCCGGCACCAGCGCGCCGATGCCGATCGCCGCGTACGCGACGCCCGCGAACCAGTCCGGGAACTGCTGGTCGAACAGCAACGGCACCACCGTGTTGCCGTCGACGCTGCCCTCCTTCGCGCCGGGCAGCGGCTTCACGTTCGCCGCGATGGCCATGTAGCCGAGCAGCGCGATCAACCCGAGCAGCAGGCTGTACGCCGGCAGCGCGGACATGTTCCGCTTGATCACGTCCCGGTTCCGGCTGGCCAGCACACCGGTGATGCTGTGCGGGTAGAGGAACAGCGCCAGGGCCGAACCGAATGCCAACGTCACGTACTGGAGCTGGTTGTTGGCGTTGAGCAGGATGCCGTCGTTCGGGTTGGGTGAGGCGGTGAACTTCGCGTCCGCGGCGTCGAAGATCGAACCCCAACCACCCAGCTTGTACGGCAGGTAGACGACCGCCACCAGGATCACCACGTAGATCAGCGAGTCCTTGACGAACGCGATGAGCGCCGGCGCGCGCAGCCCGGACTGGTAGGTGTAGGCGGCCAGGATCGCGAACGCGATGATGATCGGCAGGTGTCGGGCCGCCGCGCTCTCCCCGGTGACGCCCATGGTCTTCAGCACCGCCTCGATGCCGACCAACTGCAACGCGATGTACGGCATGGTGGCGACGATGCCGGTGATCGCGACCAGCAGCGCCAGGACCGGCGAGCCGAACCGGTTGCGGACGAAGTCGGCCGGGGTGACGAAGCCGTGCCGGTGCGACACCGACCAGAGCCGGCACAGCACCAGGAACACCAGCGGGTAGATGACGATCGTGTAGGGCACGGCGAAGAAACCGGCCGCGCCGGCCCCGAAGATCAGTGCCGGCACCGCGACGAACGTGTACGCGGTGTAGAGGTCACCGCCGACCAGGAACCAGGTGATCCAGCCGCCGAAGCTGCGCCCGCCCAGCCCCCACTCGTCGAGGTGGGCCATGTCCTGCGGCCGGCGCCACCGGGCCGCCACGAAGCCCATGGCGCTGACCAGCAGGAACAGCAGCGAGAAGACGATGATCTCGGTGAGGTGGTCGCGCCACATCACTGTGCCTCCTTCGTTCGCGACTGCGGGGCTCGCAGGCCCGGCTCACTCCTCGCGCTCACCGCTCACCCCGCTTCTTCTTGGTCATCTGGTAGACCAGCGTGGTGGTGGCGACGCCGAGCAGGATCCAGGCCAGTTGCAGCCAGTAGAAGCGCGGGAACCCGAACAGGCGCGGCGAGTCGGCGTTGTAGAACACCGGGATCAGCGGCACCACGATCGGGATGAGCAGCAGCCAGTTCCAGGGACTCTTGTCCTTCGCCCGGGAACGCGCCGTCTCCGGCGCCTCCGGTTCCGGTGCGGCCATGTGACACCCTCCGGGAAGTCGTAGCGGGCCATGTGACGGCCGGAGGCTACGACCCTGTGAGCCCGGTCACGTTCAACCGGCGGACGTCGATGCGCCGAACGGCGGCCCGGCTGCGCCGAACGGCCGGCGGGCTCGCCGCCGCGACGGCCCGCGCGTCACCGCCGCAGGAACACGCGTGGGACACGGCAGTGGGCGCGCCGGGCCGCGAGTCGCGGGCCCGGTGATCAGAGGTCGCCGAGGTGAGCGGTGTCGTTCACCGAACGGACCGCGACGCCGCCGTCCGGGTACAGGTCGAGCACCGAGACGCCCGCGGTGTCCAGGTAGAGCCGATGCAGGAACGCGTCGCCGGCGGCCAGCGCGTCGCGCAGCACCAGCTTGATCGGCGAGACGTGCGAGACGACCACCACGGTCTCCCCGGGGTACGCCGACCGCAGCCGGTCCACCCCCCGGCCGGTACGCGCGGCGACCGCCGTGAACGACTCACCCCGCGGCGGGGCGACGCGGGTGGAGGCGAGCCAGGCGTCCAGCTCACCCGGCCAGCCGTCGCGCACCTCGGCGAACGTGCGCCCCTCCCACACACCGAAGTCGCACTCGATCAGGTCGTCGTCGGTGCGTACCGGCGGGTTTCCGACCAGCGGGGCGATCGCCTCGGCGGTGGCCGTGCACCGGGACAGCGGCGAGCTGACCACGGCCGCGACGGACGGCGCCAGCTCGGCCACCCGGGCGGCGGTGGCCCGGGCCTGGGCCCGGCCCCGCGCGGTCAGCGGCACGTCGCCGCGACCGGAGTAGCGCTTCTGCACGGTGCGCTCGCTCTCCCCGTGCCGCACCAGGATCAGCCGGGTGCCCTCCTCGGTCGGGCGGGGCTCCCACGACGCGGGGGTGGTGGCCGGGTCGGTGCCGGTGGCCTTCGCGGTGGCGGCGCGGGCGGCCACCTCGCGGGCGGCGGCGCGAGCCGGCGAGTCGGGGCCGGCGACCTCGCGTGCGGGCGCCGCCGCGCGCGGCGCCGTCGGGGCCCGGCCCGCCGCGGCGTCCATGGCGGCGTTGGCCAGCGCGTCGGCGTGCTTGTTGCGCTCCCGCGGAATCCAGGTGAACCGGACGGCGGCGAAGCGGCCGACCAGCTCGGCGGCCTGGGCGGCCAGCGGGCGCAGCCCCGGGTGCTTGATCTGCCAGCGCCCGCACATCTGCTCGACCACCAGCTTGGAGTCCATCCGCGCCTCGACCTCGGCGGCGCCCAGCTCGGCGGCGGCCTCCAGCCCGGCGATCAGGCCGCGGTACTCCGCGACGTTGTTCGTCGCCGTGCCGATCCCGGCCGAACGCTCGGCCAGCACCTCACCGGTCTCCGGGTCCCGGACCACCGCGCCGTAGCCGGCCGGGCCCGGATTGCCCCGGGAGCCGCCGTCGGCCTCGATCACGACCGCGCGCACCGCCACGACGGCTACAGTCCCGACTCGTTGGTCCGGACCATGATCCGGCGGCACTCCTCACAGCGGACCACGTCGTCCGGGTCCGCCTTGCGGATCCGGGCCAGGTCCGCGCCGGACAGCTCCAGCCGGCAACCGCCGCAGCGACCGCCGGTGAGCAGCGCGGCGCCCAGGCCGGTGTCCTCCCGGATCTTGTCGTAGAGGGTGACCAGATCCGTCGGCAGGTCGTCGGCGAGCGGACGGCGTGAGGTGCGCTTGAAGTCCTCCTCCTTGGCGATCTCGGCGAGCGCGTCGTCGCGGCGCTGCTCGGCCGCGCCCCGGCGCTCCCGCGCCTCGGCGATCCGCCCCTCGATGCCGTCCAGCACGCCCTGCGCCGTCTCCCGCTGCTCCATCACCTCCAGCTCGGCGTCCTCCAGGTCGCTCTGCCGGCGGTTGAGCGAGACCAGCTCGTGCTGAAGCGCCTCCAGCTCCCGCGCCGGGCCGTTGCCCGAGGCCAGCCGCGCCTCGTCCTTGCTCTTGCGGGCCCGCACCTGGTCGACGTCCTTCTCCAGCCGGGCGATGTCCCGGTCCAGGTCGTCGACGGCCACCTGGGCGCGGACCCGCTCGTCCTCCAGCGCCGACAGCTCGCGCGCGAGCGCCTCCAGCTCGGCCCGCTCCGGCAGGCTCCGGCGGCGGTGCGCGAGCTGGGCGAGCGTGGTGTCGATCGCCTGCAGGTCGAGCAGGCGACGCTGCACCTTCGGGTCAGCCTTCACGGTCGGGGCTCCTTGTCGTCCGGTCGGGGCGCGGCGGCGTGCACGGTCCAGGGGTCGGTGTCCAGGTCGGACACCACGGTCTCGACGCCCAACTCGCGGGCCAGGTGGGCGGCCAGGTCGTCCAGCCACGGTCGTTCGGTCGCCCAGTGGGCGGCGTCCAGCAGGGCCGGCCCGCCAGCGGCGAGGTGCTCCCCGGCCGGATGGTGGCGCAGGTCCGCGGTGAGGAACGCGTCCACCCCGGCCGCGGTCGCCGCGGCGAGGAAGCCGTCCCCCGAGCCGCCGCTGACGGCGAGGGTACGAACCATACGCCCGGGATCCCCGGCGGCGCGAACACCCCAGGCGGTGACCGGGAGCACGGCGGCGGCCAGCCGGGTCAGCTCGGCCAGGGTCATCGGGGCGGGCAGCTCGCCGACCCGGCCGATGCCCCGGCCGGGGCCGTCGGCGGGTGACCCGGGGCGGGGCGGGTGCAGCGGGCGCAGCCCGGTCAGCCCGAACCGGGCGGCCAGGGCGTCGGACACGCCCGGCGCGGCCACGTCGGCGTTGGTGTGCGCCACGTACAAAGCCATGTCGGCCTTGATCAGCCGGTGCACGATGCGGCCCTTGTACGTGGTGGCGGCCACCGAGGAGACGCCGCGCAACAGCAGCGGGTGGTGCGCGACGATCAGGTCGACGCCGGCGGCCAGCGCCTCCTGGACCGTCTCCGGGACCACGTCGACCACGCAGCCGACCCGGCGCACCGGGTGGTCGGGCTCGCCCAGCACCAGACCGACCCGGTCCCACTCCTCGGCCCAGGCGGGCGGGTAGCGGCGGTCCAGGGCGGCCACCACGTCGGCGACCGTGGGCGGCGATCCGGTTGTGCTCACGGCCGGCCAGCTTACCGGCGTCCGGCGGCCGGCACGTCCACGGCGGGCGGGCCGGGCCCCCGGACGTGGCCGGAGGCCCCCGCGCTCACCCCGCCCGGGCGACCGGCGCGACCGGTCGCGGCGCGCCGCGCAGGGCGGCCAGGCCGGCGTCCCAGGGGAAGGCGTCCAGGTGCCGCTCACCGGTGCCCGGCGGGTGCAGGCGGACCACGTCGTCGCCGAAGACCACCCGGACGCCCCACTCGGCGAGCCGGGCCAGGCTGGACCGGAACGCCGGATGCCCGGCCATCGCCACGTTCGTGTACGGGACGGCGGCGATCGGCACCCCGAGCCCCTGCGCCTCGACCAGCAGGCCGAGCGCCAACGTGTCGGTGATGCCCGCCGCCCACTTGTTCACCGTGTTCACCGTGGCCGGGCACACCAGCATGGCGTCCGCCGCGGGCAGCACGTCCGGGTCCCCGGGGTTCTTGTAGTGCGTACGGACCGGGTGGCCGGTCTGCCGGGCCAACGCCGTCCGGTCGACGAACTTGGCGCCGTCCGGCGTGGTGACCACGCAGACCGACCAGCCGTCGGACCGGGCGAGGTCGACCAGCCGGCCGACGTGCCGGGCCAACGGCGAGCCGCAGGCGATGACGTAGAGCACCCCGCGGTGCCCGGTGCTGGTGTGCGGACCGCTCATCCGGTCGAGCCCGCGCTCATACTCCGACTCCCATGTGCTCAGCCAACTCCGCAATCGGCGGCGGCGGCGCACCCCGTGTGCGACGGAGGACCTCGGACATGAGTTCGTGCGCGATCGGCCGGCAGCGGATCTCCGACGGCGCGAGCCGGTCGCCCTGCAACAGCATGTCGCCGGCGCTGCCGACATCGCCGATCTGGGAGTAGCCCCGGGCCAGGTCGAGCAGGTGGTGCGCCCGCCGCTCGGGCAGCAGCGCGTTGAACGCGTGCCCGTTCAGCGCGTTGTGCGTCTCCACCGCCCGGCCGCCGTCGCCCAGCTCCACCGCCGCCGCGGCGCGGTGCAGTTCGAGGTTGGTCGGGCCGAACGACGTCCAGTAGTGGTTGTGGTCGCCGCCCAGCAGCACGGCCGCCTCCCCGGCGCCGCTGAGCAGGTCGTCCACGGTCGCCGAGTCGCCGATGCGGGCGGCGGCCATCGCGCCCTGCAGCAGCAGCATGCCGTAGACGGAGAGCCGCCTGGGGTCGGTGGCGTCGTCGCCGCACGGGGCGAGCCGGTCGGCGATCCGCACGTTGAGTTCGAGCGCCGGGCGGGGGCGGCCCATGGCGACGAGGGCGTTGCAGACCCGGGTGGTGGCGATGCCGGCGAGCAGCGGGTCGTCGGCTCGCTGGGCCACCCCCATCGAACGGTCGGCGGCCAGCCAGGCCAGGTTGCACTCGCCCAGCTTGCGCAGCACCGAGGAGGCGATCTGGTAGACCTGCGCGAGCAGGTGGGCGGCCTCGCGACCCCGGTCGTCACCGCCGTAGGTGGCGTCCGCCGCCTGGGCGTCGCGCAGCAGCTTGGGCAGCGCCCGGGTGAGCATGCCGTAGCGGCCGTACTGGTAGGTGAGCCAGGCGTGGTTGACCGCCTTGCGCATGTCGTCCAGCGGCGGCGGGAACGGCGCGGCGTCGAAGTATGCGCTCATCGAGTCGTAGCGCTCCAGGGCGGTGCGGATCTCCTCCACCTCGACCTGGTCGATGCAGTTGAGCGCGTCGGTGCGCCGCTCCGGGTCCTTGCCGTGCAGCAGTTGCACGTCGATCTGGAGGATGTCGGCGATCTCGTAGAGCACGGAGAACTTGTCCAGCCGGCGGACGCCGCGTTCCACCTTGTCCACCCAGCTCTTCGATTTGCCGAGCCGGTCGGCGAAGACCTGCTGGGACATCTTGCGACGGCTCCGCCAGTAGGCCACCCGCCGGCCTATGGGTAGTTCGTCCATCCCTGCCCCTCCCCCGGTCGACGCCGGCCGCTGCCCCCGCGTCCACCAGATTTGCCCTGGTCGCACAGGTTGTGCGTCAGCCGTCAGGCCAGTTCTCGTAGTTTTCGTGCAAGTTGCACCGGCCGTTCGTCAAGTCAACGATCGCGGGTTACGGCAGTGACGGTTCTCGACGTGTGGCGGTGGACGGATCCGGTGGGGCGAGAGGGGATGGCACACATGTGGGGAAACGTCCGACCGCGCGTCGCTCACCTGTCGCCGCTGGAGCGGGTGCGGCTGCGCCGCGTCGCCGTCCGGTACGCGCTGCACGGCTGGCCGGTCACGCCGGGCGCATGCCTGGCCAACCGTCGCTTCGTCTGCGGCCGGGCCGGCTGCCCCACCGTGGGCTGCCATCCGGCGCTGGAGGACTGGGAACACGCGGCCAGCGTCGATCCGGCCCGGGTGGCCACCTGGTGGCGCCTGCGCCCGCACGGCGTGCTGCTGCCCACCGGGCACGCGTTCGACGTGCTGGAGGTCGCCGCCCACCTGGGCCGGCGGGTGCTGGACACGGTCGCCACCCACCCGGCCGGCCCCGGCGTACGCGGGCCGGTGCTGGTCACCCCGACCGGCCGCTGGATGTTCCTGGTCCGCCCCGGCGACCCGCTGCGGCCGGAGCTGGAGCACTGTTTCCACGTGGTGCGGCACGGCCCCGGCTCGTGGATCCCGGCCCCGCCGACCCGGCTGCCCGAGGGGACGGTGCGCTGGGCGGTCGCCCCGGAGCAGGCCCGGTGGCAGATGCCCGATTCCTACCTGGTGCAGAACGCGCTGATCGCGGCGTTGCGCACCGCCGGGATCACGCTCGCCCCCGACCTGTTCCCCGGTCACCTCCCGCTGCCCCGGCGCGGGTGCTGACCGACAACTGCCCGACAGCGACCTACCCGCCACCGCACTCGTTGGGTCGGGCGAGGGCGCATCCGCGCCAGAGCGGGGGTTGAGATGTCCCAGGACGACGCGGCCCGCCACACCGGCGGCACCGAACCACCGCGGCACCACCGGCGCCGCCCGCACCCGTGGACCTTCACCCGCCCACGCGGCGCCCGCCCCGGCCGCCCCCGCCCCCCAGGCTCCCGCCCCGCCACCCTCCACCGCCCCCTCCGCTGACCCCCACCCACCCCCACCCCACCTCAGGCCGCGCTGTTTCACGGAAAGAGCGCCCATCAGCGGCCGGATGAGCGCTCTTTCCGTGAAACAGCGCGCAAGGGGGTGCGGGGTGCGGGGTGGGGGTGTCAGGGGAGGGTGCGGGAGTGCAGGAGGCGGGCGTCGTCGGTGACCACGGCGTGCCGCCAGGGGGGCGGGAGGCGGTCCAGCCAGGTGATGCCGGAGGGGGCGCCCATGGCCACGGCGGCCGTCGCGTAGGCGTCCGCCTCGCCCAGGTCGGGGCCGACCACGGTGACCGACCGCAGGCCGGCCGCCGGAGCGCCCCGGCGCGGGTCGACCACGTGGTGCCCGCGCTCGTAGACCCCCGAGGTGGCGACCGCCAGGTCGGTGCCGGTCAGCACCAGGCAGGTCGCCGCCGGGTCCCACGGGTGCCGCACGCCGATCCGCCACGGCTCACCGGCGGCGGTGCGCCCGCGGACCCGCACGTCGCCGCCGGCGTTCACGCAGTGGTTCGGCACCCCGGCCGCCACCAGCCGGTCCGAGGCGACCTGCGCCGCCCAACCCTTCACGTAGCCGGACGGGTCCAGCCGGCCGGTCGCGTACACGTCGAAGAAGCCGTCCGTGGACGTCCACAGGTCGGCGCACCGCTCCAGCACCGCGCGCAGGTCGGCGGACGCCTCCGCCACCGGCAGCTCGCCCCGGTCCAGCCGGCACACCTCGCTGTCGTCGCGGTAGGTGCTGAACCGCGCGTCCACCGTGCGCAGCCAGTCGAACGTCCGCTCGGCCAGCTCGTGCAGCGTGGCGGTGGGCAGGTCGTCGGCCAGGTCGAGGCTGATCGCCGTACCCATGATCTGCTCGACCCGGCGCAGGCCGGGCCGGGCGGCGGCGGAACTCACGCCTTGTCGATCGCGGCCTGCAACGACCGCTGGTAGGCGGTGCTGGTGTAGGTGGCGCCGGAGACGGTGCTCAGGTCGGCGCTCTGCTTGGCCACCACCTCGCCCGAGCTGCCGCTGTAGCGGGCCTGCACGTCGTCGCTGCGCTGCCCGGACTGGCCGCCCAGGGGCATCCCGGTCGCGGTGGCGTCGACGATCCGGGTGCCGCTGAGCGTGATCCGGACCTGGAGCGAGCCGTACTTGTAGCTGACCGACGAGCCGGTGACCGTGCGGGTGGTGGGCTTCGGCGCCTTGGTGGTCGTCTTCGGCGCGGCCGGGGTGGTGCCGGTGCGGGTGCTGCCCCGGCTGGCCGGCCTCCGGTCCGGCGACGGCTTGGCGCTCGGCTTCGCCGACGCGCCGGGCGTCGCCGAGACGCTGGGCGCGGCGGCCGACGGGGTGACCCCGCCGGGCGTGGGCGAGCCGCCCGGGGCGACCGGGGCCTGCGCGGCGGGCAGGTCCTGAGCGGTGGCCTGCCCGGCGCCCGGGCCGCCCTTCAGCACGACCAGGGCGGTCGTGCCGGCGGCCAGTCCGGTGATCGCCAGCAGCGCGCGACGCATGATGGGTGCCTTCCTACAACTCGAACGCGGTGAGGTGGATCTGGCGGCGCGGCACGCCGGCCGCCCGCAACACCTTGACGGACTCGTCGACCAGGCCGCCCGGCCCGCACAGGTAGACGTCGCGCCGGGTCAGGTCCGGCACCAGCCGGCGCAGCCCCTCCGGGTTCATCACCTGGCGCGGCCCGGGGTCGTCGCGGCGACCGATGACGTACCAGACCGAGGTCTGCCGGGCCTGGGCGAGCCAGTCCAGCTCCCGGTGCAGCAGCACGTCGGCGGGCTGCCGCGCGCGGTAGATCAGCGCCGCCCCCGGCGGCAGTTCCTCAAGCATCGCCCGCAGCGGCGCGATGCCGCTGCCGCCGGCGATGAGCAGAGCCCGCTCGCGGGTGCGGTGCGCCGCCGTGAACGTGCCGAACGGGCCCTCGGCCCAGACCCGGGTGCCCGGGGTGAGGTCCCGCAGCTCGGCGGTGTGCTTGCCGACGACCTTCACGGTCAGCCGCAGCCAGCGGCCGTTGGCCGCCGCGGAGACCGAGAACGGGTGCGACTCCCACCAGCAGCCCGGGTTGAGGAACCGCCAGCGGAAGTACTGGCCGCCGAGCATGTCGATCTGGTTGAGCCGGTGCCCGGTCAGGTAGATCGAGATGGTGTCCGGGCTCTCCGCCACCACGTCGGCCACCCGCAGCCGGTGCCGCAGGTTGAACACCAGCGGCGCGATCACCCGCCCCCACAGCAGCGCGGCCACCACCAGCAGGTACGCGGCGATCCAACCGATGCGCGCCGGCCCGGGCTCGTGAAGCTGGGCGCCGTTGCTGAACTGGTGCGCGTAGCCGAGCAGCAGGGTCAGGTAGCTGGTCAGGTGCAGGGCGTACCAGAGTTCGTAGGGCAACCGGCGGCGGATGCCGCGCACCGCGGTGAACCCGACCACCACCAGGACGCCGGCCGCCGCGAACGCGGAGACCATGTCCTCGTAGTCGGACAGCAGCGCGCCGACCTCGCCGAACACCGAGTTGCGCTCCTGCCGGGCGTAGCCCACCACCAGCAGCGCCAGGTGGGTGAGCACCGCGACCAGCAGCGTCGCGCCGACGTCGCGGTGCAGCCGGGAGATCCGCTCGCCGCCCAGCGAGCGTTCCAGCACGCCGAGCCGGCTCATCGCCAGCACCTGCACCAGCAGCAGGTAGCCGGCGATCAGGCCGGTGATCCGGCCGCCTGCGGTGAGCAGGTCGGCGGTGTCGGTCAGCGAGCCGGCCGGGGTGTCCAGCCACCAGGGCAGGACGGCGGCGGCCAGGCCGAGCCAGAAGAGCGCCGTCAGCGCCCGCCGGCCGCCGGGTCCGCGACGCGGCCGGCCGGGTGGTACGGAAGCAGCCGGACGGCCGCCGTACGGGGCGGGATGCCCGGTACGACGGCCGGCGGCGTGGGTGTCCTGATATGTCACGCGTACATCTTGATCGGGGTGAACTTCTGCTTCGGGAACACCTTGTCCACCTCGGCGGTGGTCAGACCGAAGCGACCCTGGGCCACCGACCCGTAGACGTTGAACATGTTGTTGTACTCCGGCACGTCACCGCTGTCCAGCTTGCTCAGCCCGTTCCACGTGCCGAGCAGCGAGCCGGCGAGCTTGCGGCCGGACAGCACGGTGACCACACCGCCGTGCCCGTGGTCGGTGCCACCCTTGTTCGAGGCGACCCGCCGGCCGAACTCGCTGGACACCATGATCGTCACGTCGGCTGCCTGGTCGCCCAGGTCGGTGAAGAAGGCCGCCATCGCCTTCGCCAGCTCGTTGAGCCGCCGCCAGAGCTGGCCGCCCTCGCTGGTGCCCTGGTTCTCGTGGGTGTCGTAGCCGCCCATGCCGACGGTCGCCACCCGCACGTTCGCCCCGCCCTTGATGAGCTGGGCGAGCTGCTTGAAGGCGTTGCCGACGCCCTGGTACTCCACGCCGGCCGCCGCGGCGTACGGCTTGGCGGCGAGCTTCTGCGCGGTGGCCAGCGCGCCCATGCCCTCGATGACCGCGTCCTCCACCGGGTGGTTGATCCCGGTGAACAGGCCGCGGATCGCCTTCTCGGTGGCCGCGCGGAACCTGTCGTCGCCGTTGAGCCGCAGGTCGCCGACGCTGTTGAGCGCCAGCGCGCCGTTCACGCCGACAAGCGAACGCGGCAGCGTGCTGCCGATGCCCACGCTGCGGAACGCGGTGCCCTTGCCGAGCGCGTCGACCAGGCTGTCCAGCCAGCCCCGGCCGCCGGTCTCGCCGGGCAGGCCGCCCAGGTTGCAGGCGTCGGCGGCCTGGAAGTGGCTGCGGGACAGCCGCGGGTCGGACACCGCCGGCACGAAGCCGAGCTGCCCGGCCTTGAGCCACTTCTCCAGCGGAGAGAACGCGCTGGTCAGCTTGAAGCCGCGGTCCAGGGCCAGCGAGTCGTTGCCGAGTAGCAGGTCCGGACGGGCCTTGCCGAGCACCGGGTCGCTGGCCGGCGCGACCAGGCTCAACCCGTCCAGCCCGCCGTAGAGGAAGACGTGGATGAGGGTGCCGGTCTTGGTCGCCGCGAACGACGCCGAGGTGGTGACGAACTGCGCGGTGGCCAGCGCGGTCGCGGTGGCCGCGGCGCCGGCGACGAAGGTACGCCGGGTGACGCCCCGGCCGTCCTGCTGGGCCTCCTCGACTTCCTCCAGCCGGCGGTACCGGTCCGCCTCGGCCGCGTTCTCGGCCGCGACGACGTCCGCCTCCGCGCGCAGCAGCGCCTCGGCCGGGTTGTCGGCCAGCCGCCGCACGTCGGGGCATTCGGGGTGCAGGGGGTACGGGTTCACGGTCATCTCCATCGAATGCCTCACCGGAGGTGGTGCTGGGGGGACGCGAGGATCGTCCGCGCGACCGCGGCGATGGCCCCGTTGAAGGTGGCGTCGACCTTGGCGCCCTCGGACACCCCGGCCACGGCGAGCACGAGCTTCTTCTCCTTGGCGCTGAGCTTCTGGTGCACCAGCTTCATCGCCAGCGCGTCCAGGTACGCCCCGGCGGTCGCGGGCGGCTTCGCCACCAGCTTCTCCGGCTTGACGTAGGTGAACTGCTTGCGCCAGCCGCCGAGCAGGTCACCGGCCTCGTTCCAGCCGTCGACCATGGTGCCGGCCGAGGTCCACGCCAGGTAGACGTCGGCGTAGCCGTCCGGGGTGGGCTTGCCCATCGGGTACTGGCCCAGCTCGCGCATCTTGTCCTGGATCTGCCGCAGGCCCTGGGCGAACGGCGTGCGCCGCTTGTCGCCGTCGAACCCGGCCGCCGCGTCCGGCCCGACACCGAGCGACCGGTACGTGGCCACCAGGTACTCCATCGGGCGGCGCACCTTCTGCCCGACCGCAGCCCAGAACTCCGAGGAGCTGAACAGCGTGGCCAGCACCGGCCGGATGTTGCCCTTGTTGGTGGTGTACGCCTTCGCCAGCCGGTCCACGATCGACTTCGGCGGGGTGTCGGAGACGAACCGGGTGGCCAGGTTCTGGGCCACGTACTTCGCGGTCGACGGGTGCAGCGCGATGTACCGGATGTAGGAGTCGATGACCTGGTCGGCGACCTTCGGGTCGGTCGAGTTGTTGGCGTGGCTGAACCCGAGGATCTTCACCTTGCCGACGTAGTGCCGGTCGGCGAAGAACATGTACTTGCCGTCGGCGACGCCCCGGCCGGTCTGGAGCATGGCGGCCTGCCGCACGTCCTTCTCGGTGTAGCCGCCGTCGACGCCGACCGAGTACAGCTCCAGGTTCTCCCGGGCCAGGTTCTCGTTGATCGCGTCCTTGCGCGAGTCGACCTGGTTCAGGTAGAGCAGCAGCGCCGGGTGCTTGTTCGCGGCGACCAGCATGTCCGGGTAGCTGCCCAGCGCGTGCTTACGGATGACGTCCCGGTCGAACGCGTTGCGGTAGTTCTCGCCGCCGTCGAAGTCGGCCGCCACGTGCAGGAAGTCGTTCCAGAAGTCGACCATCACCTCGAAGAGCTGGCGGTCGGACCAGATCTGCCGGGCGATGGTGGCGTCCACCGTCTCCCGGGCCGGGTCGACGCCCCGCTCGTTGAGCTGCTCCCGCTGGTCGCGGAGCTGGGCCGGGCTGAGCTTGAGCGAGGGCAGCTCGGCCAGCTTCAGCTCACCCTTGGTCGGGGCGATCTTCTCCGGTTCGAGCTGCTGGCGCAGCCAGTCGTCGATGCCGAGCCGCTTGATGTCGGCGATCACCTTGGGCGTGGGGCCGAACGTGGCGCGGCGGGCCAGGTGGGTGATCGGGTCCTTGGCGAGCACCGTCTTCACGGTCACCTCGGTCGCCGCCGCGGCGGCTGCCGGGCCGCCGAAGAGCCGGCCGCCGGACGGGGCGTTGCGCTTGAGCGCCGCGCCGGCCCGCGAGCCCATGTAGCTCTCGTTCTGCTCGGTGTAGGTCCGCACTGTGCTGGGCTGCTGGCCGCTGGGCCGGGCCTGGGTGCCGTCGGTGGTCACCGTGCCGGTGGCGTCACCGGCCGCCGGGCCGTCGGAGAACAGGCCGCGCAGTTGCGGGGAGAGGGCGAACGCGGCGCCGCCGGCGACGACCGCCGCACCGCCGAGCGTGGCGAGGGCACGCCGCCGGCCACGGTTCGGGGCGTCGTCGGAGTCGTCGTCCAGACTGGGCAGTCCCGGCCCGGCCGGCGGCGGGTACCCGCCGGCGGGCTGGGGGTAGCCGCCCTGCTGGGGGTAGCCGCCGGGCTGGGGGTAGCCGCCGGGCTGGCCGTAGCCGCCGGGCTGGCCGTAGCCGCCGGGCTGGCCGTAGCCGCCGGGCTGGCCGTAGCCGCCGGGCTGGCCGTAGCCGCCCTGGTCGGCGGGGCCGGCGGGGGCGAAGCCGTTCGGGCCGACCCACTGCGGGCCCGGGGCGGGCTGGGGCACCGGCGTGGGGTACCCGCCGGCGTACGGTGCGGCGGCGTCCAGGTCGCGGTGCCCGTCCGGGTGGGGGTGCTGGTATCCGTCCCAGCCGCGGTCGTCCCTGGGTCGACGCGGTGGCACGTTCAGGTCGGCCATGTACCTATCCCGTTTTCTTCGAGCGCCGGCACGCCTGCCACCCGGGGGTTGGGTGCAGGGGCGGCGACGGTTGCCGGAGTGTTGCTACGGGAAAGTAGCCAGGCCGTCCCGGCAGCTCAAGGCGGACCTCGGGCGGGCTGGCGCGCACTTAAGACGGTGCTCATGACCGGCGCGCGGAGTCCGCCGTCGGGTGCGCGGCCCATCCCCGCCCCGAGCAGGGGCGACCCGGTCGCGAACCGCCCGGAGGTGAGATTTCACCCCGCCGCGACGCCGCCGGACCCGTTCCCGACATCAGACAAACTTAAGGTACGGATAAGCCTGCGCTGAGGGTGCCCGACCGGTGCGTGCCCGCCTGTCCGACCCGGCGAAACAAGCAGCAGCGGCGGCGCGTGACCCCCCGCCGATCCGGGTATGCCGCCGAACCGCTGAAGCCGTGAGGGGAAGGCACACCGCCATGCTCAGCCAAGAGGATCAGCGCAGGTTCGAACAGATCACCCGCCAGCTGCGGGAAAGTGACCCACGGTTCTTCGCCCGGCTGGACAGCCGGATCAGGGGCCGCCGGGGCCGGTACATGATGCTGATGACCATCGTGCTGTGGGCCTCGCTGCCGGCGATGACCGTGCTGGCCGGACGGTTGGCCGGCGCGATCTGCGCCGTGGTGCTGGTCGCCAACGCCGCCCTGATGTGGCGCTTCCGCCGCCGCCTCCTGTGAGTGCAAGGAGGGGCCCCCTCTTAACGCCTCCGGTAGAGGCGGGGCCCCCTTTTAACCGTTCGGTCCATGACCGAAGGCCCGGTAGGCGCGGCGGAGACGTTCGGTCAGGCCGGGGCCACCGATCTCGGGGGCGGGCGGGCCGAGTTGCCGCAGCAGCAGCTCCGGCCCGGTGTCCAGGGTGGGTGGTCGATCGGGCAGCGCCACCGGCGGGAGCCAGAACCGGTCAAGTTCCTCCGCCGGCTCGACCGCCGGCAACCCGGTCAGCGCCCGCGCCGCGCCGGTCACCGACGCCGGTCTCCCGGCCGGCGGGTCCACCGGCCCGGTCACCGCGGCCGTAGCACCGGCCGCCCCGGGCCGGGACCCGACCGCCGCCGGCCCGGCACCGACCGCCGCCGGCCCGGCACCGGCCGCCGCCGGCCCGGGCGCCACGGTCGGGCGCAGCGCTTCACCACCCCGCCCAGCCGGATCCGCCGCACCGGCCCGGACGTCGACCGCCGCCGCCTGACCGGCTCGGGCGCCGCGCAGGGTACGCAACCGGTCGAGCAGGTCACCCCGGGACCGTCCACGCCAGTGCAGCAACTGGAACGGGTCGGCGTCGAACGCCTCGGCGAGCAGGTAGAACGTGGCCGCCAGATGCTTGCACGGCACCGCGAAGTCGGGGCAGCCGCACCGCTGCGCCAACTCGCCGACCTCGGCCGGGAACAGCGGCGCGCCCGCCGCGACGAACAACTCCTCCAACTCGGCCGGCAGGTCACCGGCGAGCAGCCGGGCGCTGAAGAACGCCTGCCCGGCCAACTCCGCCTCGACCCGCCGCCACACCTTCTCCGGATACGCCGTCAGCCCGATCCGCACCGGGTACGGACGCGGCCGGGATCCCTGCACCTCGGCGGTGACGAGACCGGGTGCGACGTCCAGCCGGAGCACCTGACCCCGGCGTGCGTACGCCCGGCCACGGGTGAGCCGGGAGCCGAGCGCGAACGACTCCAGCACCTCCAGGAAGCGCCGGGACCACCAGGACCGCCCGATCGCGCCCCGGGTGCTGCGCGCCCGCAACCCGCCCTCGACGCGACGCGGCGGCCCGTAGTCGTCGAAACCCGTGCTCACTCGACCACCGCCCCGGCCTCCAACGTGAACAGCTCGCGCAGCGTGTCGGTGGACAGCTCGGTCACCCACTGCTCGTCGCTGCCCACCACCGAACGGGCCAGGTTCCGCTTGTCGGCGATCATCGCGGCCACCTTCTCCTCCACGGTGCCGGCGCAGACGAACTTGCGTACCTGCACCCGCCGGCGCTGGCCGATGCGGAACGCCCGGTCGGTGGCCTGGTCCTCGACCGCCGGGTTCCACCACCGGTCCACGTGCACGACGTGGTTGGCCGCGGTGAGGGTGAGCCCGGTGCCGCCGGCCTTGAGCGAGAGCACGAACAGCGGCGGGCCGTCCGGGGTCTGGAACCGGGTCACCATCGCGTCCCGCTCCGCCTTGCCCAGG
Source organism: Micromonospora sp. NPDC050980 (assembly GCF_040653835.1). NCBI lineage: Bacteria > Bacillati > Actinomycetota > Actinomycetes > Micromonosporales > Micromonosporaceae > Micromonospora > Micromonospora sp. NPDC050980. The sequence continues at coordinate 51,255 of NZ_JBFAGS010000006.1, forward strand.
CCGCCGTGCAGCAACAGCACCTCCCGGCCGGTACGCGCCGACAGGTGCCCGCGCAGCATCCCGCCGAACTCGGCGTACTGGGTGAAGAGCAGCGCCTTCTCCCCCGCGCCGAGCACCTCGTCGACGATCTCGTCGAGGCGTTCCAGCTTGCCCGAACGGCCGGCCAGGGCGGAGCCGTCGTGCAGCAGGTGCGCGGGATGGTTGCAGACCTGCTTGAGCCGGGTCATGGTGGCCAGCACCAGCCCTCGGCGTTCGATCCCGTCGCTGGACTCGATCTTCGTCATCATGTCGTCGACCACGGCCCGGTAGAGGGCGGCCTGCTCGGCGGTGAGGTTGCAGAGCACCTCCATCTCCAGTTTCTCCGGCAGGTCGGTGATGATCGACGGGTCGGTCTTGAGCCGGCGCAGCACGAACGGGCCGGTGATCCGGCGCAACCGCTCGGCCACCTCGGCGTCACCGTGGCGCTCGATCGGCTCGGCGAACCGCTTGCGGAAGGTGGCGGCCGGGCCGAGCAGTCCCGGGTTGGCGAACTGCATGATCGACCAGAGGTCGGCGAGGCGGTTCTCCACCGGCGTACCCGTGACCGCGACCCGGTGCCGCGCGGGCAGCGACCGGACCGCCTCGGCCTGCCTGGTCGCGGCGTTCTTGATCGCCTGCGCCTCGTCGACCACCACCCGGTGCCAGTCGACGCCGGCCAGCTCGAAGGCGTCGCGGGCGGCCACCGAGTAGGTGGTCAGCACGAGGTCCGCCGCGCGCACGGCCGCGGCGAAACCCTCGCCCCGGGCGCGCTCGGCGCCGTGATGCACGTGTACGCGCAGGCCGGGCGCGAACGTGGCGGCCTCCCGCTGCCAGTTGCCGACCAGCGACATCGGACAGACCAGCAACGTCGGCCCGGCCTCCGGCGGGTCGCCGGCGAGCAGCGCGAGCAGTTGCACGGTCTTGCCCAGCCCCATGTCGTCGGCGAGGATCCCGCCCAGCCCCAGCGACTGGAGGAAGGCCAGCCAGGCCAGCCCGCGCCGCTGGTACGGCCGCAGCGTCCCGACGAAGCCCGGTGGCGGGTCCGCCGGGGTGAGGCGCCGTTCCGCGTCACCGGCCAGCAGCTCGCCGAGCGCCCCGTCGGCGACCACGTCCAGCACCGGCAACTCGTCGCCGCGGTCCCCGCCGGAGAGCCCCATCCGCAGCAGGTTGGCCACGCTCAGCTCACCCGAGGAGCGGAGCAGCCGCAGCCCGGCCTCCAGCCGCTGCGGGTCCAGCTCCACCCACCGGCCGCGCAGCCGCACCAGCGGCGACTTCAGGTCGGCCAGCGCGGCCAGTTCCTCGGCGGTCAGCGGCTGGTCACCGAGGGCCACCTCCCAGCGGTAGTCGACGAGCGCGTCCAGCCCCAGCCCGCCGGCGGTGGCGGCGACCGCGCCCGGCGCGGTGCGGCTGCGGGCGCGCAGCCGGGCGCCCAGGCGGGACGAGGAACGTCGCCACCAGGACGGCAGCAGCACCCCGAAGCCGGCCGCGTGCAGCACCGGCGCGCCTTCGCGCAGGAACCGGTGCGCGCCGTCGGCGTCCAGCTCCATCCCCTCGGGCGCGGCGGTCCGCAGCGCCGCGTCCACCTCGGGCCAGAGCCGGCTCGCCCGGCCCAGCTCGGCCAGCAGCGTCTCCTGCGGGTCCACGCCACGGGCGGCGAGCGCGGGTGCGGGCCGCTGCCAGATCTGCCCGGCGTCGACCACCAACCCCGGCTCGTCGGCCGGGTGCAGCCCGAACTCCACCCGCCAGGTGCCGCCCTCGACCAGCTCGGCGACCGGGTCGGTGGGCGGCTCGACCAGGCGGAACGTGGCGCGTACGGTCCCGCCGGCGGCGTCGCGTTGCCAGGCGTCCAACTCGGTGCGCAGCGTCGCCAGCGCCGCCGGCTCGGCGGGGAAGGTGCGGTCCGGGCCGGTGAGCGCGGCCAGCCAGCCCGGCACCGCCCCGCCGGGCCGCATCCCCCGGTGCACTCGGGTGTCGGCCAGGGCCACCCGGGCGGCGGCATCGACGAGCGCGTCCAGCGCGTCCGCGACCAGCTCACCCGCCCCTGCGTCCCCCGCCCGCCCGGCCCAGTCGGAGCGACCGTCCCCGCCGGCGACCGCGACCCGGCCGGTCGCGCCGCTCCGGCCGGTCCCGTCGGTCGCGCCGACCCCGCCGCTCCGCCCGGTCGCGCCGGCCCCGCCGGTCGCGTCGAGCCGTTGCACCTCGGGCCGGCCGGCCGGGTCGAGCGGGCCGGTCACCGGCTGCCACTCGCGGGCGGCGCGGGCCGCCGGGGGCAGCGCCATCGCCAGGTCACGGGCCCAGGCCGCGTCAGTGCCGGTGAGCAGCGGTCGCCAAAGCGCTTGGGCAATCCCGACGTCGCCCTCTCCCACCGCCCGCACACCGCGCCTCGATCGGGCCGGCCGGTGAGAGGGGGCCCCTTCTCTACCGGAGGCGTTAACCGGGGGCCCCTCCTTACAGCTGGGGAGGAGGCGGCCACGCGCGACCAGGTCGGCGGCGAAGTCGGCCAGCTCGGCGAGGTGCCGCAGGCTCGCCCCGACCGGGTCGGGCGGGGCGGCGCGCAGCAGCGCGTAGGCGTCGTCCGGCGGGTACGCCAGGGCGGGAACCCGCCAGCCGGCGCGGCTGAGCGGGCCACGGGCCGGGTCCGCGACGGTGGCCCGGACCAGCTCCGGGGAGTCCACCGGTGAACCGGCCCGGGTGGGCAGCCCGAGCAGCACCGAGACCGGCGTGCCGGGGGTGCCGTCGAGCGCGGCGGCCAGCGTGGCGTGGTCGGCGGCGAAGGGATGCGGCCGTTCCCGTGGGGCACGACCGGGCCGGCGCGGCGCCCGGGCGGGCAGCGTGCTGTCCTCGGCCCACAGCGCGAGCCCGGCACCGGGCAGCCACAGCCCGTGGATCACCAGCACGCGCTTTCCCCCTCGACGACGCCCGGGGCCAGGATAGGCGGCCGGGCGCGGTTATCGTCGGCGCCATGGTCGACCTTCTCGTGCTCGGCGGGCTGGGCGTGGACGTCCGCGCCCGGGTGCCCGCGCTGCCGCTGCCGGCCGCCGACTCGCTGACCGTGCCCCCGGTCGAGCTGCGGATCGGCAACACCGGCGCCGGGGTGGCGCTGGCCGCGCACGCGCTCGGCCTGCGGGTGACGCTCGTCGACGTGCTGGGCGCCGACCCGGCCGGCGACGTGGTGCGGGCGGCGCTCGCGCGTACCTCGGTGCGGACCGTGCTCGTCGACGCGCCCGCCGGCACCCGGCGCTCGGTGAACCTGGTCGACCCGGCCGGCCGCCGGATGTCGCTCTACGACCCTCGTCCCTGGTCCGGTCCGGCGCCGTTCGCCGACGCCGAGTTGGCCGCGCTGGTCGCCGAGGCGGCCCACGCGCACGTGTCGATCATGGATTGGGCGCGGAATGCGCTGCCGGTGCTGCGCGGCGCGGCGTCGCTCTCCACCGACCTGCACGACTGGGACGGCGAGAACGACTACCACCGCCCGTTCGCCGAGGCCGCCGACCTGGTGTTCGTCAGCGACGTGCGGCTGGGCGAGCGGGCCGGCGCGGTGGCGACCGCGCTGGCGCCACGCACGGTGCTGGTCACCGGCGGGGCGGCCGGCGCGACGCTGCACACCGCGGACGCACCGCCGGCGCACGTGCCCGCCGCCGCCCCGCCGTCGCCGGTGGTGGACACCAACGGCGCCGGGGACGCGTTCGCCGCCGGCCTGATCGCCGCCCGGCTGCACGGGGCCACCCCGCCGGAGGCGGCCCGGTACGCCGCCCGGGTGGCCGCCGCCGCCTGCGCCCACGACGGAATGGAGTATCCGGACGGGCTGCTTCCCCGCGTCTGAGACTCAGATCGCGCCGGTCTCGCCGTCGGTCAGCTCGCGCAGGATGTCGGCGTGCCCGGCGTGCCGGGCGGTCTCCTCGATCAGGTGCACCAGCACCCAGCGCAGCGACACCTCACCGAGCTGCGGGTGCGGCACCACGTGGTCGAGGTCGAAGCGGGCGGCGATGGCCCGGGAACGGGCGCAGGCCGCCTCGTAGGCCGTGGCGAGCCCGGCGAGCGTGTCGTCGGGGCCGAGCGTGTGGCTGGCGTCGGCGTCGGCCTGGGAGGTGAGGTAGCCGTCGCCCGGCTCGGGTGCGAACAGCCGGGCGAACCAGTTGGCCTCGACCACGGTGAGGTGTTTGAGCAGCCCGGCCAGGGTGGTCAGCGAGGGCACCAGACGCCGGGCGGCGTCGGCGTCGGTGAGGCCGCGCGCCTTGCGCAGCACGGTGGCGCGGTGGAAGTCGAGGAACGCGTCGAGGATCGCCCGCTCGTCGCCCGTGCGGGCGAGGACCGGACCGAGTGTCGGGTCGATCGTCGGGGTCGTCATTCCCGGACCCTAGTCGCCGGCGAGGGCGGCCCGCTGCCCCGTTATCCGCTGCGCGCGCCCGCCGGTCGGGGCAGGATGGGCGCATGGCTTCCACGGTGCAGATCCCCCTGGTGGGCGGCGCGGCCGACGGTGACCGCGTCACGGTCGAGCTGGACAGCAACGGCCGCCCGCCGCTGACCCACCACCACCTCGGGCCGGGCGGGCTGGCGGAGGCGCAGATCTACGAGCTGGAGTCGGGTGACCGGCCGGACCACGAGTGGGTCTACACCTGGCGCGGCCCGGCGGTCTGAGCGCGCCGGCTCAGGCCACCGGGGCCAGCGCCCGGGCCCGGATGCTGTCCAGCACGCTGCGGGTCACCTGCGAGGTGCCGCGCGCCTGGTCGCAGACCTCCGCCACCCGGCGGGCGGTCTCGTCGGCCCGGGCCGATCGCTCGTCCCACAGCCGGTCCACCTCGGCCAGCAGCGGGCCCTCCACCTCCCGCTCCACGCCGCGCAGCGCCGGCACGCCGAGTCGCTGGGCCAGGTCGAACACCTTGCCGGCGTACGGCAGCGGCAGGAACGGTGTGTTCATCATGGCGGCGAAGATCAGGAAGTGCAGTCGCATGCCGACCGCGAGGTCGAAGTGGCGCATCAGGCCGAGGATCTGCGCCGGCCGGTAGTCGCCGTGCAGGATCCGGCCCCGGTCGGCGGCGATCATGTGCGACAGCACCCCGTGCGAGTGCCGGATGTCGTCGCGCTCCATCGGCACGAAGAGCACGTGCGCGTCGATGCGGTGCACCAGGAAGTCACCGATCTGGGCGAGCAGCCGGTGGTAGCCGTCGACGTCGAGGCGTTCCGCGGCCCGGCCCGGTTCGCGCACGCTCAACCCGACCAGCCGGGAACCGGCCGGTACGCCCTCCTCGCGCAGCCACTGCGCGGGGAACTCCTCCGGCTCCAGCAGGAACGCCGGGTCCCCGGTGACGGTGATCGGGTTGACCAGACCGGCCTCCTCCAGCACCATCCGGGACTCCTGGTCGCGGACGGTCACCTCGATGGCCTGCGCGAGCGTCTCCCGGACCATGCCGGTGTCCACCCCGTCGGTGAGCGGGCCGACCCCGACCGCGTAGGTGAGCAGCGGCAGGCCCCGTTCCTGGGCGACCCGGACCACGCGCAGGTAGCGCCGGGCCTCCTTGTCGTAGAGGATCCCGCCGCCGCCGAGGACGAGCAGGTCGAGCTGGTTGAGCACCTGGGAGGCGTCGACCCGGCTGACACCCTCCCACGGCACCGCCTCGACCTCGGGGTGGGCCAGCGCGGTGTGCGCCGGGTTGCGGGAGAACACGATGATCCGCGCGTTCGGCTCGTGCTGGCGCAGATCGGCCAGGAGGCCGGTGAGGATCGCCTCGTCGCCGAGGTTGCGACCGCCGTACGAGCCGAGCACGCCGATGGTCAGTCCGGTGCCGTCGGGCATCCGATGCTCCTTCCCGGGGCGTCCGGGCCAGCGTTCCCGCGGTTCGGGGTGGGGTAACCCGGTCGGAGCACCGCGCCACCAACCAGACGGGAGACCGGGGCACAAACCACCCGATCCCGAAGGAGGGGCCCCCTGTTAACGCATTTTGTATAGGAGGGGCCCCCTCTTAACATCGAGGCGTTAACAGGGGCCCTCCTTACTCGGTTGCCGGGAGGGAAGGCGACGCGCACGGTGGAACCATGAGCAGCCCGACGAAGACCCGGATCACCTGGGACGATCTGCCGGTCCGCGTGCGTGCCGCGGTGGAGAGTATCCTCGGCGACCGGGTGGTGGCGGCCGAGTCGCAGCCGGGCGGGTTCTCCCCCGGCACCGCCGACCGGGTCCGCACCGCCCGCGGCGGCCGGGCGTTCGTCAAGGCGGTCAGCCCGGCGCAGAACGACCGCAGCCCGGCCATGCACCGGGCCGAGGCGCGGATCGCCGCCGCCCTGCCCGCGACCGCGCCGACACCTCGGCTGCTCGGCAGCAAGGACGACGGTGAATGGATCGCCCTGGTCTACGCCGACGTCGAGGGGCGGCACCCGGCCACCCCGTGGCACGCCGCCGAGTTGAGCGCCGTGCTGTCCACCCTGGAGATGCTGGCCACCACGCTCACCCCGGCCCCCGCTGTCGCGACCACCACGGCGGCCGAGGCGCTCGCGTCCGACTTCGACGGCTGGCGGCGGATCGCCGAGGACCCGCCGGCCGACCTCGACCCGTGGGCCCGGGACCACCTGGGTGAGCTGTGCGCCGCCGCCGACCGGGGCCGCGCCGCCCTGGCCGGCGACACGCTCTGCCACCTCGACGTCCGCGCCGACAACCTGCTGCTCGGCCCGGACGGTACGGTCACCGTGGTCGACTGGCCTTGGGCCTGCCGCGGGCCGGCCTGGCTGGACACCCTGCTCACCGTGATCAACGTGCAGGTGTACGGCGGCCACGACCTGGACGCGCTGCTGGCCACCCGGCCGCTCACCGCGCACGTGAATCCGGCCGACGTGACCGGCGCGCTGACCGGCTTCACCGGCTTCTTCCTCGACGCCGCCCGGCAGCCACCGCCGCCCGGCATCCCCACCGTGCGGGCGTTCCAGCGCCGCCAGGGCGACGCGCTGCTGCCCTGGCTGGCCCGCCGGCTGGGCGGGTGAGTCAAACCCGCTTCGCGTACGCGACGAAGGCGCGCCAGGCGGCGGGATCGAAACCGAGCACGGGGCCGGACGGGTCCTTGCTGTCCCGCACGCCGACGATCTCGGGCAGGCCGTCCGCCACCTCGACGCACGAACCGCCGTTCGAGCCCGAGCGGGACGACTTGCGCCAGCGCGCACCCGTCAGATCCACGAGCTTGCCGCCTCCTTGATCAGGTCGAAGGACTGCCTGCGGGACAGGGCTTCCCCGCGCACCGCCTCCCAGCACGCTTCCAGGGCAGCGACGTCCTCGACCTGGTGCATCATCTGCGCCCGGATCTGGTTGTCGAGGTATGCGGCCACCGACCCGTCGGTGAGGCTCGCCAGGATGAAGCCGCCCTGAAGGGAAGGGTAGAGGCCGGCTTCCTCCGGCACCACCAGGATCTGCACGTGCGGCAGCACGGCCATCTTCACCAGGTGTGCCAACTGCTGGCCCATCAGACCGGCGTGGTTGGCGAGAGGTCGTCGAAGCACCATCACGTCGATGACGGCCACGAGCCGGCAGGGATGCTCACGGGCCTCGACCCGCACGACGGGCCGACCCCACGCGACCTGTTCGACCGGTTCGTCGGCTGGGGTCCGTACCGGCGGGGCGTGGTCGACCGCCCGGCGGATTAGGCTCGGCCACTGTGCCCGCTGAGCTGACGATCCGTGCGGCGACCCCCGACGACGACGTGGACCAGGTCTTCGACCTGCTGTGGCAGTTGGCCCCCGCCGACGATCGCCCCACCCCGGAGGCGCTCGTCGCGGCGTGGCGGGACCTGCACGCCCAGCCGGGCCGGGAACTGCTGCTGGCCCACCTCGGCGCGCGGCCGGTCGGCACGCTGGACACCCTGGTCGTGGCGAACCTGACCCACGGCGCGCGGCCGTTCATGCTGGTGGAGAACGTGGTCGTCGACCGGGCGGCCCGGCGGCGCGGGGTGGCCGGCGCGTTGATGCGGGCCGCCGTGGACCGGGCGCGCTCCGCCGGCTGCTACAAGATCCAGTTGCTCTCCCGCCGCAGCCGCGTCGAGGCGCACCGCTTCTACGAGAGCGTCGGCTTCACCCCGTCCGCCGCCGGCTACCGCCGCTACCTCTGACACCCCTCCCGTCGTCGATCTCGGAGTTCTGGCGCCTGGACGGCTCCGACTCGGGCCGGACCACGAAGGACGGACGCCCGGCGCGTCCGCTCGCCGGCGCGTGCCGGTCAGCGGCCAGATCCCCACCCGAGCGGTCGGTTCACCCCCGCCGAGCCGGTGCAGCACGCTGGCGGCATAGGGCCGCCCCTTGGTTACGCGGAGTTCGCTGGAGTAGGTGACCGTCGCATGCGTCGGCCCGCGGTCACCGCCACACCGGCCGCCAGGAGGCCGCTGACGAGGTAGCTCAGTGACCAGTCCTGGGCTGAGGTGAGAACGCCGCGGACACCGAAGGACAGCAGCACGAGGGCGGCCGGTCCGAAGCAGAGCACGACGCAGAGGAGGGCCGACGCCAGGCGTGGCGTCCAGGCCGGCGTGCCGAGTGCACTGGCACGACGCACCATCGTCAACCCGACGAGCAGCACGACACCGCCGACGGCGAAGATCAGGAACAGTCGGTCCCGCACTTCGTCCGCGCCGACGGGGATCAGGTAGAGCTGGTCGTGGTACTGGGTGGCGCAGTCCGCCACGGGCGTCGAGGGCACCCATGGTCGTTCGCACATGTTCGGCTGCCCGCCGAAGCGGCCGGTGGCGATCAGCAGTCGGACCCAGGGCCAGCCGAGCAACCAGGTGAGCACGCCGCTGATGCCGTACCACGTCATGGTCACACCGACGGCCGCCCAGACGCCGACGACAAGGCGGCGTAGGGATGCTCCTGCGCTGCCGGTGGGCACGGGAACCTGGCGAGCGAGCGCGGCGGGCGGCCCGAACCGCCGTATGGCGTCCCCTTCCGCATCCTCCTGTGCGAGTCCACGGTCGAGCCCGTCGTCGACGGCTGCCTGCAGATGACTCTCGGCTTCGGCGAGTACGCGGCGGCCGGCGGCGCCGGTGCCGGCCAGTTGGTCGAACAGCTCATCGAGATACTCCTCGACCGGTCCCTCGCCGGACCGCGCGGGGCTCATGCCGTCCCCCGCGCGGTGATCGGCCCGAGGACCGACTGCACACCGTCGACGAAGCTGCGCCACTCCCGCTGCTTGTTCACGCGGGCGAGGCGCCCTTCGCTGGTCAGCTCATAGACCCGCCGCTTTCGCGGCGTTGCCTGCTCCCATCGGCTGGCCACCAGACCCGCTCGCTCCAGCCGGTGCAGCGCCGGATAGACCGTGCCTTCCGGCAGGTCGAAGACACCCTCCGACCGGTCCCGCAGAGCGGCGATCAGGGCGTAGCCGTGCCCAGGGCCTTCCGCAGCGAGCACCGCCAGGAGCAGCAGGTCGAGGTTCCCTCTCACATCCATACCTAGATATCCTAGGCATAGCCAGCCTAGGTGTCACGCACCCTTGACGCCGACGCCTCGGCCGAGTTTTGGGACGGCGTCCCGGTCAGCCGGGGGGGGCGTGCGACGTGGGTGAGGAACGGCAGCACCGCCGCCGGCAGGGCGGGCGACGCGACCACCTCGTCGTGGGTCAGGCCGGGCAGCACGGCCAGCCGGGACGCGGGACGGCCGGCGGCCCGGCGTCCGCCGCCGAGCAGGCCGAAGAAGTCGGCCATGTGGCGCACCGGGATGGCGTCGGCGTCGGCGAAGACCAGCAGCACCGGCATCGGCAGCGCGGCCACCTCGGCCGACCAGTCGTAGTCGCGGCGCAGCAGCTCGCCGCTGCGGGCCCAGAGCGCGGGCCAGTCCTGCGGGCGGGGCGCGACCCGCGCGTACCGCTCGTGGGGTGGGGTGCCGCGCATCCGCTCGCCGGCCCGTTCGTCGTGGGCGGACATCGCGGCCAGCACGTCGGGATGCCAGCCCCGCCGCCGGAACGGGGTGGAGACCAGGACCAGGCGGCGGACCAGCGCGGGATGCTGGATCGCGGTACGCAGGGCCACCGCGCCGCCGAGCGAGTAGCCGAGCAGGTCGACCTCGGGCAGGTCGAGGTGGCGCAGCAGCGCGGCCACGTCGTCGGCCATCGACTCGAAGCGCAGCGGCCGGTCGGCGCCGGCGGTGCGGCCGTGGCCGGGCAGGTCGACCGCGATCAGCAGGCGGCGGGTGGCGAACGCCGCCCGGGTCGGAGCGAACATCTCGGTCGATCCGTAGGAGCCGTGCAGCAGGACCAGGGGCTTGCCAGCGCCGCTCTGCTCATACCAGATCCGCAGGCCGCGCATGTCCACGTAACTCATCCGCCGATCGTCGCGGAAGTCGAAGGGGGCGACCCGCATATACGCGCTATGTATACCGATCCCTCGCGGAGCGGATTGGATGGATAGGCTCGACGAAGCGCTACGGACGGAGCGACCGCGGATGACGAGGCTGTCGGGAAGGCCCGCCAACTGCCCACGCTGCGGTGGGCTGCTGGCCCGCGACAACGAGACCGGCCGCTGCGCCGCCTGCCAGAGGGCGCAGCGGGACCGGCTCGTCACATCGCCGATCGTGCCGACAAGCTTCTGGGAACACGAACCGATCCGGCGAGCCCTGACCGAACGACACCTCGGCCGGGTCATCCGCGCCTACCGCCACCACCCGTACCACGGCCGCGAACCGCTGCCGCAGCGTACGGTGGCCGGCTGGCTCGGCATCACACAGGCGCAACTCAGCCGCATCGAGAACGGCCCACCCATCGTCTATCTCGACCGCCTGGCGCACTGGTCGAAGACCCTCGGCATCCCGGCCCGCGCGCTGTGGTTCAAGCTTCCGACCTCGATGGTTGCCACCGAAGGCACACCTCCCGGATTTGGCACCGTCACGGACTGGCTGGAGCCGACGAAGATCGCGGACACTGGAGACGTGACGCGACGCGAACTGATGCGCCTTCTCACGATGGCCGGTGCCTTCATGGGCGGATCCGCCGCTCAGAGCATCGATTGGGAACGCACCGGCTCCTCGGCGGCCAGATCGGCGCAGCCGGGCCTCGGCGCCGTGCGGCAGTACGAGACGGTCAACGCCCGCCTGTGGAAGGCATACGGCGCAGCAACGTCGAAGCAGGCCGCCGCCCCGATGGTCCGTCAGCAACTCGAGATCGTGACTGACGCGCTGCGGCTGTCCAACGCTCCCGACATCCACGAGCGGCTGTGCGCCGTCCTGGCCGACCTGCTTCAGCTCACCGGGGAACTGGCCTTCGATGCCGGCAACCATGACGAGGCCGCTCGCTGCTACTCCCTCGCCGCGACCGCCTGCCGCGACGCCGAGGCGTACGACCTGTGGGCCTGCGCCATGACCCGGTACGCATACCTGAGCCTCTATCAGCAGGCGTTCTCTGACGCGAAGGCGATGCTGGACGCAGCGGCGCGACTGGCCGCAAACGGCGACAGCCAACTATCCACCAGGCAATGGGTCCAGTCGGTCCGAGCCCAGGCGCTGGCGCGTCTCGGGCAGGTTGACGAATGCCGCCGAGCACTCGACTCGGCGGAATCCGTCCGCTCGTTGACCGGCGAGGTGCACAACGGCGGGTGGCTGCGCTTCGACGGGTCACGAACAACCGAGGAACGTGGCAGCTGCTACGTAGCACTGGGACGGCCAGACCTCGCCGAGCCTGTGCTCATGGAGGCCGTCAGCCAGGGCCTGTCGGTGCGCCGACGCGGGATCGTCATGACCGATCTCGCGCTGGTCGGCGTCCAGCGTGGCGACGTCTACCAGGCCGTACACTTCGGCGCCGCCGCCCTGGACGCCGAGCGACAGAGCCGATCCGGCCTACTCAAACAGCGGCTCCTGGACCTGCGGGCGGAGCTGAAACCGTTCGGCGGCGACCACCACGTGCGCCACCTGACCCAGCAGATCACCGCCGCTGTCACGACCCCGGTCGCCGGCTGAAAACATGAGGAGCAGGCAGATGACCGTCGAAGCAGGTCAGGTCTTCCGGGATGCATGGATCGCCGGGGTCCGGGCCCACCATCCCGGCGAGCCCAAGCCCGGCCACGTCACGCCCTGGGAGGCGACGGCCGATTGGGAGCGAGCCAGCGCCGCCGCCGTGTACGAGCAGGTCGTCGCCTTTCTGGCAGCCACGGACGGCGCTGCGCGGCTGCTGAACCGGGAGCAGAAGGGGCGCTTCGTCGCGCTGTGCTGGATCGGTCAGATCCACAAGCACTTCCCGAATCCCAAACCGTCGTACGTCGCGGACTGGGCCGACCTGCCACGCTGGCAGCAGGAGACCGACGCCGACATCTTCGAGAGCATCGAGGAACGAAGCGCACCCATCTAGCCCGGAGGGCGTATTCAGCTCACGCCGGTGATCAGGGCGGTGACGCCGGCGACCGGCGCGATGCCGAGCAGGTTGCCGTCGGCGTCCGGCGCGGTGCCGATGATCAGGGGGTTCAGCACCACGATGTAGGCCATCGTGGCGAACATGGCGAGCCCGGCGAGCACCTCGCGTCGCACGGTCGAGCCGCGCCGGGTGATTTCGAAGTAGCTGTCGAGGCGGCCGTGTGGGGCGGGTTCCGCCGGCTCCACCGGGGCGGCGGGATCCCGCGTGGACACGCTCATGGCGTGGCGTACTCCGTTCCGGGTTGGCCCGCCGGTCGCGCCGGACGGGCGGTGGGGTGCAGCCGTCCCGTTGCGGTTGGCCCGGAGAACGTCGGAACGGCTGGGCTCCACGGACACCGTGAAGCACTACGAAGCCGCGTCCCGGTGACCGGGAGACGACTTCGCGGGGCCCACCCCTAACCAGCCCCGGTAACCCGAGCTGAGCAGGCGCTGTGTGCCAGGTGTGTGCAGGATCACTCCCGTTCGCGGGGGCGGGCGCGCAGGTGGGCCCGTTCGCCCTGGCTGCCGAAGAGGCTGAGGAACTCCACCCCGTCGGCGTCGGCGCGGCCGAAACAGTGCGGCACCCGGGTGTCGAACTCGGCCGCCTCCCCCGGGGCGAGCACCAGGTCGTGCTCGCCGAGCACCAGCCGCAACCGGCCGTTGAGCACGTAGACCCACTCGTACCCCTCGTGGGTCTTCGGTTCGGGCTCGGCCCGGCCGCCGGCCGGGATGATCAGCTTGTAGGCCTGGATGCCGCCGGGCCGTCGGGTGAGCGGCAGCATGGTCATCCCGTGCGCGGCGACCGGCCGCAGGTGGATTCGCGGGTCGCCGGTGGGCGGCGCGCCGACCAACTCGTCCAGGGTGACGCCGTGCGCCTTGGCCAGCGGGAGCAGCAGTTCGAGGGTGGGCCGCCGGCCGCCCGACTCCAGCCGGGACAGCGTGCTCACCGAGATGCCGGTGGCGGCGGACAGGTCGGCGAGCGTGGTCTCCCGCTCGCGGCGCAGCGCGCGCAGGCGGGGGCCGACCGCGTCGAGGGCCCGGTCGAGGTCATCGTCCATACCATCATTTTGCCACAACAGCAAGGAGATTTGCGATTCTGTCGTCAGCCGAGGAGACCCGCCGGGTGGGCGCGGCGCGCGGGGCGCGCGGCCGGGTGGCTGACCGCGAATCGGGCCTGACGCGACAATTCTTCCCCTAGGTTGGGATGCGCAGGAGGCAGTTGACACCGGGGGGCGACGTGGATAGCTATCCGGCGATCGAGGATCACGGGCTCATCGGCGACCTGCAGACCGCCGCGCTGGTGACCTGCGACGGGACGATCGACTGGTTCTGCGCGCCGCGCTTCGACTCGCCGAGCATCTTCGCCGCGCTGCTGGACCGGGAGAAGGGCGGCTACTTCCGCATCGCGCCGCACGAGGTACGGTACGTGACCAAGCAGCTCTACCTGCCCGGCACGCCGATCCTGATCACCCGGTTCATCAGCGCCGACGGCGTCGCCGAGGTGATGGACTTCATGCCGGTCACCGGCGAGCGGGTCACCGACTCGCACCGCCTGGTCCGCATGGTCAACATGGTGCGCGGCAGCATGCGCTTCCGGGTGGAGTGCCGGCCCCGGTTCGACTACGCCCGGCAGGAGCACAAGCTGGAGCGCCACCGCAACGGGTACGTCTTCCGCGCCCGGTCGGCGGCGCTCACCTTCCACCCGGTCGACCCGGTGCGGCGGCTCATCTCCGAGACCGGCGACGTCCACCTGGACAACGGCGACCTGGTCGCCTACGGCACGCTGAACGAGGGCGACACCGGCGGGGTGGTGCTGGAGACGGGCGGCATCGAGCCGCGCGTCATCCCGCCGGAAGAGGTCCAGGGCATGTTCGAGTGGACCCGGGACTACTGGCGCCGCTGGGTCGAACGGTCCCGCTACACCGGCCGGTGGCGGGAGATGGTGGAACGCTCGGCGATCACGCTGAAACTCATGACGTACGCGCCGACCGGCGCGATGATCGCCGCGCCCACCGCCGCGCTGCCCGAGCTGGTCGGCGGGACCCGCAACTGGGACTACCGCTACACCTGGGTACGCGACACCTCGTTCTCCGTCCACGCGCTGCTCGGCCTCGGCTTCACCGAGGAGGTCAGCAGCTACATGGACTGGCTGGACGAGCGGATCCGCGAGGCCGGCGACCACCAGGACCCGCTGAAGATCATGTATCGGGTGGACGGCTCCTCCGACCTGCACGAGGAGGTGCTCGACCACCTGGAGGGCTACCGCGGCTCCAGCCCGGTGCGGATCGGCAACGGCGCCGCCGACCAACTCCAGCTCGACATCCACGGCGAGGCGCTCTACGCCATGCACCTCGCCGACGAGCAGGGCATCCGGGTGTCGCACCAGGTGTGGAAGAGCACCGTCCGGCTGGTCGACTGGCTCTGCCACAACTGGGACCAGCCCGACGCCGGCATCTGGGAGAGCCGCCACCACCCCCGCAACTACACGTTCGGCCGGGTGATGTCCTGGGTGGCGCTGGACCGGGCCATCCGCCTCGCCACCCGCACCGGCCGGCCCGGCGACATGAGCTGCTGGGTCGAGCAACGCAACCGGATCTACAACCAGGTCATGGCCCGCGGCTACCACCGGGATCGCGCCAGCTTCGTGCAGGCGTACGACGAGGGCGTGCTGGACGCCGCGCTGCTGGCCATGCCGGCGGTCGGCTTCGTCACGCCCAGCGACCCCCTCTGGCAGTCCACCCTGGCCTCGATCGAGCGGGACCTGGTCTCCGACAGCCTGGTCCACCGCTACGACCCGGTGCACTCCCCCGACGGCCTGCCCGGCCACGAAGGCACGTTCAACATGTGCACGTTCTGGTACGTGGAGGCGCTGGCCCGCACCGGCCGGCTGGACGACGCCCGGCTCACCTTCGAGAAGATGTTCACCTTCAGCAACCACCTCGGCCTGTACGCCGAGGAGATCGCCGCGACCGGTGAGCAGATCGGCAACTACCCGCAGGCGTTCAGCCACCTCTCACTGATCAACTCGGCGCTGGCGCTGAACGACCTGCTCGACGCCGAGGCCGACGCGCGCCGCCGCCAGTAGCGCCGGCCGAGCGCGTCGAGGCGGTGCTGCGTGCCCACCCGGAAACCGTCGCCGAACCCCGCTATCGGCCGTGCACGGTGTTGGCGGGCGCGGCCAAGGAACGGGCGATAGATCAACCGAACCGTGTTCACCATAGCGTCAAGTTGACGCGCCGGATCGGGGATGTGGATCTTCCTCACATGGCGCTACTCTCATCTATGCGCACCTGGCCAGGCTTTCCTTCTGCTTCCACCGAGGACAAGGGCCACTCCCGCCACGAGGGCACACCCAACTCGTTACTGATGACGAGGCCAGCGGCACATGAGCAAGGACGAGGAACGTGAACCTCGTAGTTGAGACTCGCGACGGTCGGGTACCCGACACATTGATGAACGGGGCAAGTGCGAAGGGGTACCCCTCCGCTACGCTCCGCTTCATGCCCCAAGCTCCGTCGCCTCGCCGCGCCTCGAAGACGACCCCGCGGACGCGCCAGAGATCGCAGCCCTCCAAGCAGGACATGGCGATGGAGGCCATGCGGCTTAAGTACCAATTAGTCGTTCGATTGATTGACGGGCTCAGGGTGGGAGCTTGGATCATCTCATCGTTCGTTCCGCTTACAGCTATCGAGAAGATTTCACGCAACATCGCGGGCAAGCAAACCAACTTTTCAGCCTCGGTCAGCGTGAGTATCGCCATCTCAATTCTTTTGTCAGTCGGCTGGGCCATCACCGCTCGGCGAAGCCACGAGCGGAAGAGAGAAGTCGACCGCCTGCGCTCAAGAAACGACAAGCTTGAACACCGCTTCCTGCCCCGGCCACAGGCGCCTACGGCCGATTCCATGAATCAGCCAGACCCCGCCCCCGAGGAGACGTCACGATGAACGCAGCGTCGAGCCTCATGTTTGCGCTACTGCTTATAGCGGCATTCCTGCCCCTTGGACTCGTCCTCCAGTACTCGAACTGGCAACACAGCAGATACCGTAACCGGCTCTGGAACATCAGAGACTCGCTCGTTGACGAACTACTGGGGGAGAATATCGAGTTCAGCAGTGGCGCTCAAGTGCTCCTGCACGTAATCGAAACTCACATCAGGAATACGCGACGGCACACCTTCACCGATGTGATGGTGGCGGTATTCCTGCTGCGCAAAGTCGAGCTTCCGCCAATCACCGATCTGATGTTGAACCACGCGGTTCGGCCCGAAGATCGGAGAGTGCTGATGAGATACTTCATCGATTTCCGTGAGGCGAACTTCTCATATCTGAAACGCAGCTCTCCGTCTGGTTGGCTAATCGGACTCCGACTGCGGATAAACGCATCCCGGCGCAGGTCGAACCGTAACCGGGAGCAGCCCAGCCCTGCCCTTCGCCAGCAGGTCGAGAGCGCGGAACTGCGAGCCATCCCAGAGCTTGCACCCCCTGCCCGGAAGATTCGCAGAGGGCCTTTGATCGATGACTCGGTGAGCCTGGCTTAGGCAGAACCTCGTGCCCTCCCACCCGACATCTACCACCGGCCAGGGAGGGCGCGGTGGTTCTGGTCGGACGCCAAGCGCTCCGCAAGCTTGACGACGGCCGTCGTGACCGACGTTGCTGTCAGCGGAGCTCTCGACCTTCGTAAGCGCTCCGCGCTGGTGGGTGGTGGGCGCGGCAGGTTTCGAACCTGCGACCCCTCGCTTGTAAGGCGAGTGCTCTCCCACTGAGCTACGCGCCCGGAACGCCCGTACGGCGGGCCGGAGCGGCAAGCTTACCTGCCGGCCTCCGGCCCGGTCGAACGTGTTCGGAGTGGGATCAGCCGGCGACGGCCTCGGCCAGCGCCTTGCGCCAGCCCTGCTGGTCGCGCGCCTCGCCGGGCATGTTCATCTCGGCGAAGCGGACCGCGCCGGTCTTGTCGATGACGAAGGTGCCCCGGTTGGCGATGCCGGCGACCTCGTTGAAGACGCCGTACGCTTGGGCCACCGCGCCGTGCGGCCAGAAGTCGGCCAGCAGCGGGAACTGGTAGCCCTCCCGGTCGGCCCAGATCTTGTGGGCGTAGACCGAGTCGACGCTGATGGTCAGCACCTGGACGTCGTCGTTGACGTATTCGTTGAGGTTGTCCCGCACCTCGCACAGTTCACCCTGGCAAATGCCGGTGAAGGCGAGCGGGTAGAAGACCAGCAGGACGGTCTTGCGACCGCGGAAGTCCGAGAGCCGGACCTCCTGGTTGTTCTGGTCCTTGAGCAGGAAGTCCGGCGCCTCGGCGCCAACCTCGATCGGCATGCGTGCGCTCCTACTTCTTGCTCTTGGAGCCGCGCCGCATCACGAGGCGGGCCCCGCTCCAGTCGCGGCCGGCGTTGATGGTGGAGGTCTGCTGGAGCCCGGCGGTCTGCGCGCTCTCGGCGACCTCGCTCGGCTCGACGTGACCGTCCCGGCCGGCCTTCGGCGTCAGGAGCCAGACCACGCCGTTGTCCGCCAGCGGCCCGAGGGCGTCCACGAGGAGCTCGAAGAGGTCACCGTCGCCGTCGCGGTGCCAGACCAGAACCGCGTCGACCACCTCGTCGGTGTCCTCGTCGACAAGTTCTCCACAGCGGTCGGTCAGGGCGTCGCGAAGATCGGTGTCGACGTCGTCGTCGTAGCCCATCTCCATGACGACCATGCCCGGCTCGATCCCGAACCGGTCCGCCAGGCTGCGTACCCCGTCGGCGGCCTGACCAGCGGTCGCGCTCACTGTCGCGTGCCTCCTCGTCTCATCCCTGCTCCGGCGTCGTGCGACGCCGTGGTGCCCAGTCCACACAGTTGCGGCTCGCTGCGCAAGTGGCGCACCGGGTGGAACGGAATTTACCGTGCCAGCAGCGTACGGGCACCCTGGGTGATGGCTTCCTCGGACACCAGAACCTGATGGGCGGCCGGACCTAATGGTACAAAAGAGTCGAGAGCGGCCACCCGTCGTGCCGCACCGACGTAACCGGCGTCGACAAGCGCGGAGAGCACCCCCTCACCCACCCCGCCGGACCGCCGCGTCTCGTCCACCACCAGCACCCGGCCGGTCGCCGAGGCTTCCCGGATGAGATCCGCCACCGGCAGCGGGGCGAGCCACCGCAGATCCAGCACCCGACTGCCGATCCCCTCGTCGGCAAGCGTCGCCGCCGCGCGCAGCGACATCCGCACCCCGTTGCCGAAGGTGACGATGGTGAGGTCCTCGGCGGAACCGACCCCGTAGACCCGGGCCCGGCCGATCGGCACGTGCCGGTCCGCCCAGGCGCCCGGCTCGGCGTACTCGGCCAGCCACTCGCCGTCGCCCTCGGCGTAGAGGTCGCGGGAGTGGTAGAGCGCGATCGGCTCCAGGAAGACCGAGACCGTGCCGTCCACCCGGGCCGCCGCCAGGCAGGTACGCAGCATCGGCGCCGCGTCGTCCGGCCGGGCCGGCGCCGCGACCACCAGCCCCGGCACGTCGCGCAGCACCGCCACCGAGTTGTCGTTGTGGAAGTGCCCGCCGAAGCCCTCCTGATAGGCCAGGCCGGCCACCCGCACCACCATCGGGTTGCGGAACGCGCCCCGGGAGAAGAACCGCATGGTGGCCGCCTCGCCCCGGAGCTGGTCCTCCGCGTTGTGCAGGTAGGCCAGATACTGGATCTCCGGCACCGGCAGCATGCCGGCCAGCCCGGCGCCGAGCCCGAGCCCGAGGATCGAGGTCTCGTCGAGCAGCGTGTCGAACACCCGCGCCGCCCCGAACTTCTCCCGCAGCCCCTTCGTCACCCCGTACACCCCGCCCTTGGCGGCCACGTCCTCCCCGAACACGGCCATCCGCGGGTGGTCGAGCATGCCGTCGGCCAACGCCGCGTTGATGCTCTGCGCCAGCGTCAGCGGCCCGGTCAGCTCCGGCGGCTTGCCGCCGAACGCCTCGGCGCGAGCCCCGGCGCCGGGACCCGCCGCGTGCGCCGCCGAATCGGCGACCGCCCGGGACACCCGCACCGGCCGGCGCGGCGCCAGCTCCGCCACCACCTCGACCGGCGACGCCAGCTTCGGCTCGTCGAGCACCTCCTCGGCGATCCGGCGGAGCTGCCAGCCCCGCTCGTCGTACCGGGCGAGCAGTTCCGCCCCGTCGGCGTAGCCGGCCGCCACCAGCCGGCGGGCGGTGACCAGCAGCGGGTCCCGCGCCACGTCCGCGGCGATCTCCGCCGAACTCCGGTAGGCGGTCTCCGCGTCCGCCCCGGCGTGCCCCATCAGCCGGACCGTGCTCAGGTGCAGCACGGCGGGCCGGCGGTGCCGGCGCACCCAGGCCGCCGCCTCCGCCGCCACCCGGTAGGTCTCGACCACGTCCGTGCCGTCGGCGGCGAAGTAGCGGATACCGGGCCGGGACCGCAGCGCGGCGGCCACCCACCCCTCGGGTGAGCGCACGCTGATGCCCAGCCCGTTGTCCTCGCAGACGAACAGGACCGGGATCCGCAGGCCGGTGTGGTCGTACCAGCCGGCGGTGTTGAGCGCGGCGGTGGCCGTGGCGTGGTTGACCGAGGCGTCGCCGAACGAGCAGACCACCACGGCGTCCGGCGGCCAGGCCGCCGCCTCCGCGTCGCCCCCGGCGCGGCGCAGCCGCTCCAGGGCCAGCCCCAGCCCGACCGCCCGGGGCAGGTGCGAGGCGATGGTGGAGGTGGTCGGCACGACCGCGAGGTCGGCCCGACCGAAGACCTTGTGCCGGCCGCCGGCGATCGGTTCCGCGGCGGAGGCGACCATGCCCCGCAGCACGTCGCGCGCCGCCGCCGCGTAGGCGTCGTCGAGCGACGGCAACGGCAGATCGGGTACGCCGACCGTGGCGTCGCCGTCCGCGTCCACGGTCACCCCGGCCCCGACCGGCAGCGGCGCCGCCTCGCCGGCCGCCCGGTCCGGCGAACCAGCCTCCTCGACACCCACCCGCTCCGGCGAGTCAGCCCTTCCGACGCCGACGCCGACGCCGACGCCCAACCCGGCCCCCGCGTCCCGCCCGCCAGCCGCGCCCGGCCCGGGGCACGCCGGAGGCCCGGCCCCGGCATCCCGCCGGGCCGCCCCGTCCTCGTCCTGTCCTTCGGAGCGTTGTTCTCGGGAAGTGGACGGGGCATGCGGGTCGACGGCGTCCTGCCGGGCCGGCGAGCCGTCCGGCGGCGGGGCGGACGGGAAGGCGCCGGCCGCCTGGGCGGCGCGCAGGCAGTAGAACGCCCCGGACCGGTAGTGCAGCAGCGCCGGGTCGGTCGGGCGCAGCGCGGCGGCCACCGCCGCGTCGCCCTCGTGGCCGGCCGAGCCGATCGTGTAGTACCCCTCGCCGAAGCCGCGCAGCCAGCGGCCGGCCAGGTCGAGCAGCCGGCTGGTGAGCTGCGCGTCGAACAGGGCCAACACCTGCGCCCCGGTCAGCGACCCGCCGTCGGGCAGCGGTTCACCGTCGGGCAGCGACCCGCCGGGCAGCGGTTCGTCGAGGTCGCGCCGCCGCTCCGGCACGCCGAGCGCGGCCAGGTCGGCGCGGAGCCGGTCGTCGAGATCGTGCGGGGTGGTCACGTCGGACAGCATTACCGACTCGGGCCCGCCTCGCCCAGTCGGACACGTACTGCCCGGCGTGGCTCAGACCTCGCCGCACTCCTCGGGGCAGCCGCCGTCGGACACCTTCCAGACCAGCTCACGCAGCGCGGCCAGCTCGGCGGTGGTCAGCCCGTCGAGGAGTCGGGAGTCCGACATCACCCGTCCCA
Organism: Micromonospora sp. NPDC050980; assembly: GCF_040653835.1. Lineage (NCBI taxonomy): Bacteria > Bacillati > Actinomycetota > Actinomycetes > Micromonosporales > Micromonosporaceae > Micromonospora > Micromonospora sp. NPDC050980. The sequence continues at coordinate 72,361 of NZ_JBFAGS010000006.1, forward strand.
CCCGGTCCCGGACCTCGCGTCCCCGCCCGGTCACCACCAGCGTCTTCTGCCGGCGGTCGGCCGGGTCGACCCGCCGCTCCACCAGCCCGGCCTGCTCCAGCCGGTCGGCCAGGCCGGTGACGTTGGACCGGTCGCAGCCCAACTGCTCGGCGAGGTCGCGGGCCGGCAGGGGGTGGTCCGGGTCCAACTCGTGCAGGGCCCGGGCGGCGGCCGGGGTGAGCCCCAAAGCGGCGATCGCCTCGTCCTGGTGGTGCCGCAGCGCGGCGGCGACGTGCAGGATCCGGCGCACGGTGTCCCCGGCCAGGCCGGTGCCGTCGTCGGGAGACGGGGATGGCGCCATGCCCCGATCGTACGTGACCGATCAACAATTGACCTGATCCACCATGTGCTCCGGCGCAACCGTCCGGAACGGCCGCAGCGCCCGGCGCGCGGCCACCGCACCAACCAGCAGCAACCCGGCGGTGACGGCCGCCGGCGGGAGGGCTGACGCGGTCCCCCGCAGGCCGGCGGCCGACGCCAGGTGGACACCGCCGATCACGGTCACCCCGAGCACGGCGGCGAGCAGCGTACCGGTGGAGACGACCGCCGACAGCGCAGCCGCCGCGCTCGTCGGCACGGCGTCGGTGAGCCGGCTGACCAGCGGGCTGAACGCCGCCGCGTGCGCCGCGCCGCCGAGCAGCAGCAACGCGCTGCCGGCCAACCACGGCCAGGCCCCGGCGGAGAGCGCGGCGAGGAGCACCACCACCGCGGCCAACACCGGCGGCCCGGCGACCGGGAGGACCGCACGGGCCGCCTCCGGAAGGCGCGCCACCGACAGACCGCACAGGGCGAAACCCGCGGCGTACGGGAGGAACGCCAGCCCGGCGGCGAGCGGGCTGAGGCCCAGCGCGCCCTGCGCCCGCAGCGTGAACACGAACAGGAAGCCGGCGTAGCAGCCCATCACCACGCAGCAGGCGAGCAGTCCGGCCGCAACGCCGGGGTGACGCAGCACGGTCACGTCCAGCAGTGGGGTTCCGCCTCGACGGGCCCGCCGCTGCTCGTACCCGAGGAAGAGCCACAGCCCGACGGCGCCGGCGGCGACCGCGACGGCGCGGACCCCGGTGGCCGTGTCCAACACCAGCGGCAGCACCAGGGTGAGCATCGCCACGGCCAGCAGCGCGGCGCCGGTCAGGTCGAGCGGTTCCCGCCGGGGCGGCGTGGCCGGCGGGCCGGCCAGCACCCGCCGGCCGACGATCTGGAGGACCAGCCCGACCGGCACGTTGACCAGGAACGCCAGCCGCCAGGTGAGGCCGCCGAGGTCGAGCGTGACGAGGAGCCCGCCGACGATCTGACCGGCGGCGACGCCGAGGGCGAGCACCATCGAGTACGCCCCGATCGCGCGCGCCCGGGCCGCGTCCGGCAGCGCGGCTCGGATCAGCGCGAGCACCTGCGGCACCATCAGCGCGCCCGCCGCGCCCTGGGCCACCCGGGCGAGCACCAGCGTGACCGGCGTCGGGGCCAGACCGCAGGCCAGCGAGGTGAGCGTGAAGCCGGCCAGGCCGAGCAGGAAGACCCGGTGGCGGTCCGGGCCGCCGGCTGGTGGAGCGGGCCCGGGCGGCGCTGCACGACGACGCCCCGGAGGCCGCCGGGCTGCTCCCGCTGGCCCGGGCGCTGGGCACGTCGCCCTACCGGCTCAGCCGCGAGTTCCAGGCCCACACGGGCGTGCCGTTGACCCGCTACCGCAACCGGCTGCGCGTCGCCCGGGCGCTCGACCGGATCGAGTAGGGCGACGTACACCTGGCCGATCTCGCCGGCGAGCTGGGCTTCAGCGACCAGGCGCACCTGACCCGTACGGTCCGCGCCCACCTCGGCCACACACCGGGCGAGCTGCGTCGGCTGCTCGGCTGACGGCACGGTCTTTCACCCGCCGGCCGCTGTTCGGCGCAAGGTGCCGTGCGGTCGCCTGGGCGTCATCCGGCGGCCATCGACGCTCGCCAGGCTGCCCGGAGTCGACGAACCGGACTCCGGGGAGGAACCATGGCTCTGTCCCGACGTACCATCCTGCTCAGCGGCGCGGCGCTCGGCGCCGCCGGCGCGGTCGGCGGCCTGCCGCTCGCGGCCACCGCGTCGCCCGGCCCGCTGCGCCGCGACCCGTTCACGCTCGGGGTGGCCTCCGGCGACCCGGACCACGACGGCTTCGTGCTCTGGACCCGGCTGGCGCCGGAGCCGCTGGCCGAGGACGGCCTGGGCGGCATGCCGTCGCGGGCCGTGCCGGTGGCCTGGGAGGTGGCCGCCGACGAACGCTTCCGGCACGTGGTGCGGCGCGGCGTCCGGCTGGCCCGGCCGGAGTCGGCGCACAGCGTCCACGTCGAACTGGGCGGCCTGCTCCCCGGGCGGGAGTACTTCTACCGGTTCCGGGCCGAACGCTGGCTGTCCCCGGTCGGCCGCACCCGCACCGCGCCGGCACCGTGGCTGATGCCGTCCGCACTCGCCATGGGTTTCGTCTCCTGCTCCCAGTACGAGCACGGCTACTTCACCGCCTACCGCCGGCTGGCCGAGACCGAGCCGGAGCTGATCCTGCACCTCGGCGACTACCAGTACGAGTACGCCAAGGACACCTACACCGTCCCCGGCGGCAACCCACGCGACCACGAGGGTCCGGAGACCCGGACGCTGGCCAACTACCGGCAGCGGCACGCCCAGTACAAGACCGACACCGATCTCCAGGCGGCGCACGCGGTCGCGCCGTGGGTGGTGGTCTTCGACGACCACGAGGTGGAGAACAACTGGGCCGACGAGGTGCCCGAGGCGCCCGATCCGGACTTCCTCGCCCGGCGGGCGGCGGCGTTCCAGGCGTACTACGAGAACATGCCGCTGCGCCGCACCTCGATCCCGCGCGGCATCGACATGCAGCTCTACCGGCGGGTGCGCTGGGGCCGGCTGGCCACGTTCCACATGCTCGACACCCGGCAGTACCGCGACGACCAGGCGTGCGGCGACGGCTACCGGAGCTGCGCGGCGGCGTCCGACCCGGCCCGGTCGATCACCGGCGCCGAGCAGGAGGCGTGGCTGCTGGACGGGCTCCGCCGCTCCGAGGCCCGCTGGGACCTCCTCGGTCAACAGGTCTTCTTCGCCCAGCGGGACAGCGACGCCGGGCCGCTGACGGTCACCAGCATGGACGCCTGGGACGGGTACGTCGCCTCCCGCGACCGGATCACCCGGGGCTGGGTGGCCGCCGGGGTGCGCAACCCGGTCGTGCTCACCGGCGACGTGCACGCGCACTGGGCCAGCGACCTGAAGCTCGACTACGCGGACCCGACCTCGCGCACGGTCGGCAGCGAGCTGGTCTGCTCCTCGATCACCTCGACCGGGGACGGCGCCGACTCGCCCACCGGCTCGCACCCGTGGCTGGCGACCAACCCGCACCTGCGCTTCCAGAACAACCTGCGCGGGTACGTGCGCACCACGATCACGCCGAAGGAGCTGACCGCGAACTTCGACGTGCTGCCGTACGTGAGCCGGCCGGACGCGCCGGCACACACCCGGGCCACGTTCGTGATCGAGGACCGGATCCCCGGGCTGAACCTGACGTACGACCGCCCCCCGGCCCCCGCCCGCACCACCGCCCCGAACGTCGACCGGTCCCGCCAGACCGTCGAGCAGGAAACCCTCCGCCCGTAGCCGCCGCCCCCGCCCCACGCGCGCTGATTCACGGAAAGTGTGGCTGTCCCGCCTCGGATGGCCGCACTTTCCGTGAATCAGGGGGTGTGTGAAGGGGGTGGGGTCAGGCCGGGAGGAAGGAGAGGCGGATCTGGCGGTCGGGGTTGTCGCCGTTCGGGTCGACCAGGCAGATCGACTGCCAGGTGCCGAGCTGGAGCCGCCCGTCGAGCACCGGCACCGTCGCGTACGGCGGCACGAACGCCGGCAGCACGTGGTCACGGCCGTGCCCGGGCGAGCCGTGCCGGTGCCGCCACCTGTCGTCGGTGGGGAGCAGGTCGTCGAGCGCGCGGAGCAGGTCGTCGTCGGAACCGGCGCCGGTCTCGATGATCGCCAGCCCGGCGGTGGCGTGCGGGACGAAGACGTGCAGCAGTCCGTCGCCGGCCCCGGCCACGAAACGCTCGGCCTCGGCCGTGATGTCCCGGACGGTCGGCCGGGAACCGGTCCGGACGCTGATCACCTCACTGCGCATAGGGCGCATTCTGCCGCAGTGGACCGGCGTCCGCCCGCGTCGGGCGGCGCATCCGGGGATCGCGCAAAGTTACCGACGGGTACCTGTGTTCAGCGTCGCGTCTGGGGGAGCCAGACGTGACGACGAGCCTCACCAGGGGGCAGGATGGCGCTAGAGACCTATCCCACACAGAACCGAGGGAACGCCTGTGGCTACGGAACGCAAGCGCCCGGTGATCACCGCTGGTCTGCCGAGCCAGCTTCCGGACATCGACCCTGAAGAGACCAGCGAATGGGTCGAGTCGCTCGACGGTGTCATCGACGAGCGCGGAACCAAGCGCGCCCGGTACGTCATGCTTCGCCTGCTGGAGCGGGCCCGCGAGCGCCAGGTCGGGGTGCCGTCCCTGACCACCACCGACTACATCAACACCATTCCGCCGGAGCGGGAGCCGTGGTTCCCCGGTGACGAGCACATCGAGCGGCGGCTGCGGGCGTACATCAGGTGGAACGCCGCCATGCTGGTGCACCGGGCGCAGCGCCCGGAGATCGGCGTGGGCGGGCACATCTCCACGTTCGCCAGCTCCGCGTCGCTGTACGAGGTGGGCTTCAACCACTTCTTCCGGGGCAAGGAGCACCCGGGCGGCGGCGACCAGATCTTCTACCAGGGTCACGCCTCGCCCGGCATGTACGCGCGGGCCTTCCTGGAGGGCCGGCTCAGCGCCGACCAGCTCGACGGCTTCCGGCAGGAGCTGTCGCACCGCGCCGGTTCGCTGCCCTCCTACCCGCACCCGCGGCTGATGCCGGACTTCTGGGAGTTCCCCACCGTCTCCATGGGCCTCGGCCCGCTGAACGCCATCTACCAGGCGCGGTTCAACCGCTACCTGCACCACCGCGGCATCAAGGACACCTCCCAGCAGCACGTCTGGGCGTTCCTCGGTGACGGCGAGATGGACGAGGTCGAGTCGCTCGGCGCGATCGGCGTGGCGGCGCGCGAGGAGTTGGACAACCTCACCTTCGTGATCAACTGCAACCTGCAGCGACTGGACGGCCCGGTCCGCGGCAACGGCAAGGTCATGCAGGAGTTGGAGGCGTTCTTCCGGGGCGCCGGCTGGAACGTCATCAAGGTGGTCTGGGGCCGCGAGTGGGACCGGCTGCTCGCCGCGGACACCGACGGCGCGCTGGTCAACCTGATGAACACCACGCCCGACGGCGACTACCAGACCTACAAGGCGGAGTCCGGGGCGTACGTCCGGGAGCACTTCTTCGGCCGCGACCCGCGCACCCGCCGGATGGTCGAGCACCTCTCCGACGACGAGATCTGGAACCTCAAGCGGGGTGGTCACGACTACCGCAAGCTCTACGCGGCCTACAAGGCGGCGATGGAGCACACCGGCCAGCCGACGGTCATCCTCGCCAAGACCATCAAGGGCTGGACGCTGGGCTCGCACTTCGAGGGCCGCAACGCCACGCACCAGATGAAGAAGCTGACGCTTGACGACTTGAAGCTGTTCCGTGACCGGCTCTACCTCGACATCCCCGACAAGCAGTTGGAGGAGAACCCCTACCTCCCGCCCTACTACACTCCGGGCGACAAGTCGGACGAGATGGAATACCTGCGGGAGCGGCGTCGCCAGCTCGGCGGCTACCTGCCGTCGCGCACCACGACGCGCAAGACGCTGGCCATCCCGGGCAGCGAGCGGTTCGCCGACGTCAAGCGCGGGTCCGGCAAGCAGAAGGTGGCCACCACGATGGCCTTCGTCCGCCTGCTCAAGGACATCATGAAGGACAAGGAGTTCGGCAAGCGCTGGGTGCCGATCATCCCGGACGAGGCCCGCACCTTCGGCATGGACTCGCTCTTCCCGACCCAGAAGATCTACTCACCGCACGGCCAGCGCTACACCTCGGTCGACCGGGAGCTGTTCCTGTCCTACAAGGAGTCGACCACCGGGCAGATCCTGCACGAGGGGATCAACGAGGCCGGCTCGGTCGCCTCGTTCACCGCTGCCGGCACGTCGTACGCCACCCATGGCGAGCCGATGATCCCGATGTACATCTTCTACTCGATGTTCGGGTTCCAGCGGACCGCGGACGAGTTCTGGGCCGCCGCCGACCAGATGACGCGCGGCTTCCTGCTCGGCGCGACCGCCGGGCGCACCACGCTGAACGGCGAGGGCCTCCAGCACGAGGACGGCCACTCGCTGTTGATCGCCGCCACCAACCCGGCGGTGGTCGCGTACGATCCGGCGTTCGCGTTCGAGATCGCGCACATCATGGAGGACGGCCTGCACCGGATGTACGGCGAGGCGCAGGAGAACGTCTTCTACTACCTCACCATCTACAACGAGCCGATCTTCCAGCCGGCCGAGCCGGAGGGTGTGGACACCGAGGGCATCGTCAAGGGCATCTACCGCTACTCCCCCGCCCCGCAGGTCGACGGCGACGCGCCGAAGGCGAACATCCTCGCCTCCGGCACCGGCGTGCAGTGGGCGCTCAAGGCGCAGCAGTTGCTCGCCGAGGACTGGGGCGTGGCCGCCGACGTGTGGTCGGTGACGTCCTGGACGGAGCTGCGCCGCGACGCGGTGGAGTGCGAGGAGCACAACCTGCTCAACCCGGGTGAGGAGCAGCGGGTGCCGTACGTCCAGCGGAAGCTGGCCGACGCCGAGGGTCCCAAGGTCGCGGTCAGCGACTGGATGCGCGCGGTGCCGGACCTGATCGCCCGCTGGGTGCCGGGTGACTACACCTCGCTCGGCACCGACGGTTTCGGCATGTCGGACACCCGGCACGCGCTGCGCCGCCACTTCCACGTGGACGCCGAGTCGGTGGCGGTCGCCACGCTGCGCCAGCTCGCCCTGCGCGGCACGGTCCCGGCCCACGTGCCGGCCGACGCCGCCCGCAAGTACGCCCTGGACGACGTGAACGCCGCCCCGGTAGGCGAGACCGGCGGCGACAGCTAGAGGTGAAAGGAAGGGCCCCTTCTTAACGCCTCCGGTAGAGAAGGGGCCCTTTCTCACCGCCGGCGCCGCGAGACGCGGCGATGGCCCGGCGTCCCTGGCCGGGATGCCGGACCATCGCCGTTGCGGGCGGCGCCGGAACTGCGGCTCGGTCAGCCGACGGCGGCCAGGTCGGTCAGCCGGGCCAGCGAGTCCTCCAGGTCGGCGCCGACCCGCCGCAGGCCGAGCCGCAGCATGGCGGCCTTGACCGGCCCGGCCGGCCACCGCACCACGATCAGCCGGACCAGGGTGCCGCCGGCGTCCTCGTCCGCGGTCAGCTGGACGTAGATCTCGGTGCGTGCCTCGGCGCGGGCGCCGGCGCCCCTGGCCCGCTCGCGCCAGCCGATCAGGGTCGGTTCCTGATAGGCGATCACCTCGGCCTCGTGGGCGGCGCCGCGCCCGGCCTGGACCAGTTGCCGCCGGCCGAACCCTTCCCCGGAGAGGACCTCGGCCGCGCGGACACCCGCCAGCCAGGCCGGCAGTTGCTCGGCCCGCTGCACGACGTCCCAGACCACTTCCACCGGCGCCGCCACGTGTGCGCTGCGTTCCACGAGGATCATGAGTGTCTTTCCCCCACTTAAATCACATCCGCGATATTTGGCACTCTATGTGTAAATCGGACTTAAGCGGACGGGATCGGAAAAGACACGCCGAAAACCCTTGTGCCGGCCGCCGTCCCGGCCTATGGCGTCGCGGCCACCGGCACCCTAGAGTCGCGAACACGCTTCATGTCTCGGGAGGGTGAATTGACGACCGTGCCGATGCCCGACTTTCCCGCCGGCTTCCGGTGGGGGGTGTCCACCTCCGCGTACCAGATCGAGGGGGCGGCCACCGCCGGCGGTCGAGGCCCGTCCATCTGGGACACGTTCGCCCGCACCCCGGGCCGGATCGTCGACGGCAGCACCGGTGACGAGTCATGCGACCACCACCACCGGTACGCCGAGGACACCGCGCTGCTGGCCGGGCTGGGCGTCTCCGCGTACCGGTTCTCGATCGCCTGGCCGCGCGTGCAGCCCGGCGGCGCCGGCCCGGCGAACGCGGCCGGGCTGGACTTCTACGACCGGCTGGTGGACGGCCTGCTCGCCGCCGGCATCGACCCGGTCGCCACGCTCTTCCACTGGGACCTGCCGCAGCCGCTGGAGGACGCCGGCGGCTGGCTGAACCGGGACACCGCCGCCCGCTTCGCCGAGTACGCCGACCTGACCGCGACCCGCCTCGGCGACCGGGTGCAGCTCTGGATCACGCTCAACGAACCGTTCGTCCACATGACCCTCGGCTACGGCCTCGGCACCCACGCGCCCGGCCGGATGCTGCTCTTCGACGCCTTCCCGGTGGCCCACCACCAACTACTCGGGCACGGTCTCGCGGTCGCCGCGCTGCGCGCCCGCAGCGCGAGCCCGGTCGCGATCGCCAACAACTACTCGCCGGTGCGGCCGGCCGGTGACACCGACGTCGACCGGGCCGCCGCGCAGGCGTACGACGCGCTGCACAACCGGCTCTTCACCGACCCGCTGCTCGGCCGCGGCTACCCGGACGCCCCGGGCCTCGACCCGGCCGTGATCCGCGCCGGCGACCTGGACGTGCTGGCCGCCCCGATCGACGTGCTCGGGGTGAACTACTACAACCCGACCGGCGTCCGGGCACCCGAGGAGGGCTCGCCGCTGCCGTTCGAGATGGTGCCGCTGGACGGCTACCCGCGCACCGCGTTCGACTGGCCGGTCGCCCCGGACGGGCTGCGCGAGCTGCTGTTCCAGCTCCACCAGCGGTACGGCGACGAGCTGCCGCCGATCCAGGTCACCGAGAGCGGCTGCGCGTACGACGACGCGCCGGACGCCCACGGCCGGGTGGACGACCCGGAGCGGATCGCGTACCTGGACGGGCACGTGCGCGCGGTGCACGAGGCGATCACCGCGGGCGTGCCGGTGACCGGGTACTTCGTCTGGTCGCTGCTGGACAACTGGGAGTGGGCGGAGGGGTTCACCAAACGCTTCGGCCTGGTGCACGTCGACTACCCGACCCAGCGGCGTACCCCGAAGTCGTCGTACGCCTGGTTCCGGGACCTGGCCCGGCGATGACCACGGTGAACCCGACGCCGGCCTCGCTGCCGGCGGCCCTCGCCGAACCGACGGCGCCGGTGCGGCGGAGCTGGATCGCGCTGATCTTCGCGGCCAACCTGGGCGTCTGGATGGCGTTCTTCACCCCGATCCAGGTGCTGCTGCCGCAGCAGATCGAACGCATCGCGCCGGGCGACAAGGAGGCGATGCTGGCGGTGGTGACCGGCCTGGGCGCGCTCGCCGCGGTGCTGGCCAACCCGCTCGCCGGCGCACTGTCGGACCGTACCTCGTTGCGGCTGGCCAACCGGCACTTCGGCCGCCGGCACGTCTGGACCGCGACCGGCGCGGTGGTGGGTGCGCTGGCCCTGCTGCTGCTGGCCCGCCAGGACACCGTCGCCGGGGTGGCGGTCGCCTGGGTGGCCGCGCAGGTCTGCTTCAACGCCATGCTGGCCAGCCTCACCGCCGCGATCCCGGACCGGGTGCCGGTGGCCCAGCGCGGCGGCGTCTCCGGCTGGGTGGGCATCCCGCAGGCGCTCGGCCTGGTGCTCGGCGCGATGCTGGTCACCGCCGTGGTCACCGGCAACGCCGCCGGGTACGCCGCGATCGCGCTCGCCGTGCTGCTGCTGTCGCTGCCGTTCGCGCTGCTCACCCAGGACGACCCGCTGCCCCGGGAACACCGGTCGCCGCTGCGGCTGCGTGCCCTGGTCGCCTCGATGTGGATCAGCCCGCGCCGTCACCCCGACTTCGCCTGGGCCTGGTTCACCCGCTTCCTGGTGCAGACCGGCAACGCGCTCGGCACGCTCTACCTGCTCTACTTCCTCACCGACGGGGTGCGGGTGGCCGACCCCGAGGGCTCGCTGCTGGTGCTGATCCTGCTCTACACGCTGGGCATGATGCTGACCGCCGTGGTCGCCGGGCGGATCTCCGACCGGTCCGGCCGGCGCAAGGTGTTCGTGATCGTCTCCGGGTTGATCATGGCGGTGGCGGCGACGCTGCTCGCGGTCGCGCCGGTCTGGCCGATGGCGATCGTCGCCGCGCTGCTGCTCGGCGCCGGCTACGGGGTCTACCTGGCGGTGGACGCCGCGCTGATCACCCAGGTGCTGCCCGCCGCCACCGACCGGGCCAAGGACCTCGGGGTGATCAACATCGCGAACTCCGCGCCGCAGGTGCTCGGGCCGGCGCTCTCCGCCCCGATCGTGGTCCACCTGGGCGGCTACCCCACGCTCTACGCGGTCACCGCGGCCGTCACCCTGGCCGGCAGCGCCCTGGTCGTGAAGATCAGGGCGGTGCCCTGACCGGGCCCCCTGCCGGAAAGCGGTCGCGGCCCGCCGTAGGCTGGGGGACGTGACGGTACGTGTACGCTTCGCCCCCTCCCCGACCGGAATGTTCCACGTCGGCGGCGCCCGCTCGGCCCTGCAGAACTGGATCTTCGCCAAGCAGCAGGGCGGGGTGTTCGTGCTGCGCGTCGAGGACACCGACGCGGCCCGCAACCGGCCCGAGTGGACCGAGGGCATCCTCTCCGCGCTCGACTGGATCGGCATCGCGCGCGGCAGCTACGAGGGCCCCTACTTCCAGTCCTCGTACGCCGCCGAGCACCGCGCCGCCGCCCAGCGGCTGTACGAGGGCGGCCGGGCCTACTACTGCGACTGCACCCGCGACGACGTGCAGGCGCGCACCGGCTCGCCGCACCGCGGCTACGACGGCTTCTGCCGCGACCGGGGGCTGCCGTCGGCCGAGGGCCGGGCGCTGCGTTTCCGCACCCCGGACGAGGGCGAGACCGTGGTGGTCGACCTGATCCGTGGTGAGCCCACGTTCGAGAACAAGCTGATCGAGGACTTCGTCATCGCCCGCGGCGACGGCTCACCGGTCTTCCTGCTGGCCAACGTGGTCGACGACATGACCATGGGGATCACCCATGTGATCCGGGCCGAGGAGCACCTGCCCAACACCCCGAAGCAGCAGTTGCTCTGGGACGCGCTCGGGGTCAAGCCGCCGGTCTGGGCGCACGTGCCCGTGGTGGTCAACGAGAAGCGGCAGAAGCTCTCCAAGCGGCGCGACAAGGTCGCCCTGGAGGCCTACCGGGACGAGGGCTACCTCGCCGACGCGATGCGCAACTACCTGATGCTGCTCGGCTGGGCCCCCTCCGGCGACCGGGAGATCGTGCCCTGGTCGGTGATCGAGGAGGAGTTCCGGCTCGACGAGGTCAACCCCTCCCCGGCGTTCTTCGACGAGAAGAAGCTGCGCGCCTTCAACGGCGAGTACATCCGGGCCCTGCCGGTCGAGGACTTCGTCGCCGCGTGCCAGCCGTGGCTCACCGGCACCGACACCATCGTCCCGCCGCCCTGGCAGCCGAGCGAGTTCGACCCGGCCGCGTTCGCGGCGGTCGCCCCGCTGGCGCAGACCCGGATCGCAGTGCTCAGCGAGATCGTGCCGAACGTCGACTTCCTCTTCCTGGCCGACCCGCTGATCGACGAGGCGGCTTGGGCGAAGGCCATGAAGGAGGGCGCCGCCGAGCTGCTGGACGCCGCAATCGCCGCGTTCGACTCGCTGGCGACCTGGGACGCCGAGTCGCTGAAGGCCACCCTGGAGGCGGTCGGCGCGGAGCGCGGGCTCAAGCTGGGCAAGGCGCAGGCGCCGGTCCGGGTCGCGGTCACCGGACGCACCGTCGGGTTGCCGCTGTTCGAGTCCCTGGAGGTGCTCGGCCGTGACCGCACGCTGACCCGGCTGCGCGCCGCCCGGGTACGCCTGGTCTGAGCCCGCACCCGCCTCGCCCCGGCGCGGCGGTTCCAGCCGCCCGCCGAGACGGGCGCACCAGCACCAGCAGCGCCCGGTTCGATGCGGTCAGCGGCGACCCGCGCGGCGGCGCAGCAACAGGCCGCCGGCCAGCGCGGCCAGCACCAGCACCGCGACGGGCGCCCACAGCCACCCCGTACCCCCGTCGTCGTCAACGGCGGCGGCCGGGGTCGGACTCGCGGGCGCTGCGCTGGTCGGCGCCGCGGTGGGGGTGGGCGCGGCGGTGGTCGGCGCCGCGCTCGCGGACGGGGCCTCCGCCGGGGTGCCGGTGGTCAGCGTGAACCGGACCTCACCCTTGATCGGGTGGCCGTCGTCGGATGCGAGCTGGTACGCCACGATGTAGAGCCCGGCCGCGCCCGGCGTGAACGGCACGCTCACCCGCTTGCCGGAGAACGTCGGCGCGCCGCCCGTGGCAACCACGTTGTCCGGCCCGGTGACCGTCACCTTCGTCGTGGCCTCCTTCGGCGTCGCGAGGAAGCGCAGCTCGATCCGCTTCGGCGCGGTGGCCACGCGGGCGCCGTTCTTCGGATCGCTGCCGGTCAGCGAGTTGTGCGCGGCGGCCGGCGCGGCCGGCGACAGCAGCGACACGCCTGCCGCCACCCCGAGCACCACCAGCCAGGCACGTGCCGTACGGGCGACCCTGCCCCCCATGAACCCCTCCGTCCGGGTAAGATCCGGCCGCTGATCTTCGACCGCCTCAATTGGTCGGTCTCAGCTCGCAGATAGTTCCAAATACTCTTCCACCAGCTGCAACCGCGCGACGTTCTGCGGAGTCTTTCAGGTGGGTGGGGTCCAGTGCGAGCGACAGCGGAAGCCAGCCATCGAACGGGGCGAGGAGGCGGCGATGGTCCTGAAGGTGAGACGGCTGCTGACGGCCGTGGCCGGGGCGACGGCGGCACTCGCGTGCTCGCTGGCGCTCACCGGCACGAACGCGGCGCTGGCCGCGCCGAAACCGAAGCTCGCCCCGCCCGGGGTGGACATCACCGGCGACGGGCTCGACCAGCCGCTACAGCTCCGCGGTGAAACCCAGCCGGCCGAGGTTAACATGGTCGTCGACCAGGTCAAGTGGCTGGGGACGACCGGGCAGCTGCGCGGGCCCGCCGCCAAGGACCTCGGTCCGAAGTACACAATCGTGCTCCTCGTGGCCGGCACCCCGAAGAACACGTACGACCTGTTCCCGCTCGCCAAGGGCGGCCCCCGGGTCTACCGGCCGGCCAAGCAGCCCGACCTGAGCCACCCGCGAGCCGGCTGGTTCCTCGGGCGTCTCAACATGTCCGAGACGCTGCGCGCCGTCGGGGTGCCGCTGGCGCCCCAGTTCGACACGCTCTCCGGCGGCATCGGCGGCGGCGAGCGGGTCCTGCCGGAGGACGCGCTCGACCCGAAGGGCAACCTCGACACCGCGCTGGCCGAGCTTCAGCGGCTGCTGCTGCTCAACATCGGCGTGGTGTTGGTCATCACCGTCGGGCTGGCCGGCATCGCGCTGTTGGTGCGTCGCCGCACCCGCTGAGCGCTGACTCAGCGCATCAGCACGACCTCGCCCCGGGCCGTGTGGTGCCCCGCCCCCACCACGCGCTCGGCCGCCGGACCGGCATCACGACGTCAGCACCAGCGGCGCGGCGGTCGCTCCCGGCGGATCATGCGGTTGCCCGGGCGCACCGCGCCGTGCCGGTGACCGCCGGCCCAGCCGGCCTGGTCGCTGCGGCAGGTCCGGGCCGGGATCGGCTCGGCCACGGGATCCGTCGGCTCGACGAACCGCTGCCGCGGCACCGCCGGCTCGTCGTCGGCGCGCTCGGGCGACCACCCGGCGGCGGACTCGCCCGCGTGGGTCAGGCCCGTCCGGCGCGGCTGGTCGTGGCCCAGCCGGCAGGGCTCGTCCTGAGCGCAGCCGTGCTCGGCCTCCCCGTGCGCCATCGCGGTCTCCTCACCTTCGCCTCCGCCCGCCGGACGGAACGCCCCGACGCGCCCTGACACCGTACTGGCCCGGCCCGACGAGATCGTCAGCGCGTACCGGTGGAGATCGTCGGCCGCTGCCCGCGGCCCGGGATCGGAGTGGATCCGCTGGTCAACGCGTGTCAGGCTGGTGCGGTGAGCGAACCGGGCGGGACGGAGACGTCGGCGACGCTACGCCGCATCGAACGGGCCGCGGGCAGCCTGGCCACCGCCAGCGTCGCCCGGATGGACGAGAGCCTGCTGTGGTTCCGGGAGCTGCCGGCCGACCAGCGTTCGTGGGTGATGGTGGTGGCCCAGGCCGGCGTGCGGTCGCTGGTGCAGTGGCTGCGTCAGGGCGGCGGTGCGACCGACCGCACCCAGGAGGTGTCGGACGAGGTCTTCGCCACCGCGCCGCAGGCGCTCGCCCGCTCGATCAGCCTGCAACAGACGGTGGCACTGATCAAGGTGACCATCGAGGTCGTCGAGGAGCAGGTGTCGGACCTGGCCGTGCCGGGCGAGGAGCAGTCGCTGCGGGAGGCCGTACTGCGCTTCTCCCGGGAGATCGCGTTCGCCGCCGCCCGGGTCTACGCCCGCGCCGCCGAGACGCGTGGCTCCTGGGACGCCCGGTTGCAGGCGCTGCTGGTCGACGCGCTGCTGCGCGGCGACTCACCGGACGTGCTGGCCAGCCGCGCCGCCGCGCTGGGCTGGTCGGACGCGCCGCCGGTGGCGGTGGCGGTGGGCCGCTCCCCCGGCGGCGAGGTGGCGGCCGTGCTGCACACCGTCTACCGGCAGGCCCGGCGGATCGGCGTCGAGGTGATCGGTGGGGTGCACGGCGACCGCCTGGTCATCGTGCTCGGTGGGGCGGCCGATCCGCTGGCCGCCACGGAGAAGCTGCGTACCGCGTTCGGCGACGGCCCGGTGGTGGTCGGCCCGGCCGTGCCCAGCCTCGACGAGGCCACCGAGTCGGCGCGGGCCGCGCTCGCCGGTTTCCGGGCCGCGCCGGCCTGGCCGACCGCGCCGTGCCCGGTCGCCGCCGCCGAGCTGCTGCCGGAGCGGGCGCTGGCCGGCGACGCCGAGGCCCGCCGCCGGTTGCGTCACGACGTGTACGCGGCGCTGGCCCGCGCCGGCGGCGAGCTGCTGGAGACGCTTGATGCGTTCTTCGCCGCCGGCGGCACGCTGGAGAGCGCCGCGCGGGCGCTGTTCGTACACCCGAACACGGTGCGTTACCGGCTCAAGCGGATCTCCGAGGTGACCGGCTTCTCGCCGCTCTCGCCGCGAGACGCTTTCGCGCTCCAGATCGCGCTGACCGTCGGCCGGCTCGACCCGGTGGCACCGGCCGTCGCACCGGTCCCGAACCAGACGGCCAACCCGGCAGGTCGCAAAGCCACCCAGAGCAGCGACGACCGCCGCCGATCTTTGTAGGAAACCTCTAAAGCTTCTAGTGCGGTTTCGTGCCGTGCGTTACAGCGCGACCCGCGAGTATCCGTCAGAGTCGTAGACGTGCTCGCCGTACTCTCGCCCGGACAGGGTTCACAGAAGCCCGGTTTCCTGAACCCCTGGCTCGACGTCGCCGGTGTCGAGGCGCGCCTGCGCTGGTGGTCGGCGCTGGCCGGAGTCGACCTGGTCCACCTCGGCACCCGGGCGGACGCGGACGAGATCAAGGACACCGCCCGCACCCAGCCGCTGCTCGTCGCCGCCGCGCTGCTCGCCGCCGAGCACCTGCCGATGCACGACGTCGCGCTGGTCGCCGGGCACAGCGTGGGCGAGCTGGGCGCCGCCGCCCTGGCCGGAGTGCTGCCCGCCGAGGCGGCCGTGACGCTCGCCGGCGTACGCGGCCGGGAGATGGCCGCCGCCTGCGCGCTGGAGCCGACCGGGATGGCCGCCGTGCTCGGCGGCGACCCGGACGAGGTGCTCGCCGCCCTCCGGACGCACGGGCTGCACGCGGCCAACCGCAACGGCGCCGGACAGATCGTCGCCGCCGGCGCGGTCGCCGGTCTGGAGAAGCTCGCCGCCGAGCCGCCGGCCCGGGCGCGGATCATCCGGCTCCAGGTGGCCGGCGCGTTCCACACGCCCTACATGGCCCCGGCCGAGTCCGCGCTGGCCGGCGTCGCCGCCGGCGTCACCGTGGCCGACCCGGCCCGCATCCTCCTGTCCAACCTCGACGGCAGCCCGGTCGGGCACGGCCGGGAGACCGTCCAGCGGCTGGTCCGGCAGGTGACCGCCCCGGTCCGCTGGGACCTGTGCATGCGTGCCCTGGCCGACCTCGGCGTCACCGGCGTGGTCGAGCTACCACCGGCCGGCACCCTGGCCGGCCTGGTCAAGCGGGAGCTGAAGGGCGAGGGCGTGCCGGAGGTCGTCACCCTGAACACCCCGGACGACCTGCCCGCCGCCCGGCGGCTCGTCGCCCGGCACGGCGGCGCCGCCGCCCACCGCCCGGCGGCCCGCTTCCGGGTGGTCGTCTCCCCCGCCGCCGGTGTCTTCACGCCGGTGACCGAGCTGGCCGAGGGCGCCGAGCTGCGCGCCGGCCAGGTCCTCGGCCACGTCTCCGGCCGGCGGGGGCCGGTCGAGGTGACCGCGCACCACACCGGGCCGCTCACCGAGTGGCTCGCGCACCACGCCGACCCGGTCGCCCCGGGCCAGCCCCTCGTCCGCATCGGAGGATCGCACTAAATGGCCGGCAGCCGGATCGCCGCGATGGGGCACTACCAGCCCTCCCGCGTGGTCACCAACGACGAGCTCGCACAGATGGTCGACACCAACGACGAGTGGATCCGGGACCGGGTCGGCATCGTCACCCGGCGGATCGCCGGCGACGAGACGGTGGCCGACATGGCCATCGCCGCGGCCGGCAAGGCGCTCGCCAACTCGGGGCTCACCGCCGCCGACATCGACCTCGTCGTGGTGGCCACCTGCACGTCCGTGGACCGCAGCCCGAACGTGGCCTGCCGGGTCGCGGCCAAGCTGGGCATCAACGCGCCCGGGGCGTACGACATCAACACCGCCTGCTCCGGCTTCGCGTACGCGCTGGGCACGGTGGACCACGCGGTCCGGGCCGGCGCGTCGCGCAACGCGATAGTCATCGGGGCGGAGAAGCTCTCCGACTTCACCGACTGGACCGACCGGTCGACCTGCATCATCTTCGGCGACGGCGCCGGCGCGGCGGTGGTCACCGCGACCGCCGACGGCGAGCCGACCGGCATCGGGCCGGTGGTGTGGGGTTCCGTGCCGGAGAAGAGCGACGCGGTCCGGATCGAGGGCTGGCAGCCCTACGTCACGCAGGAGGGACAGTCGGTGTTCCGCTGGGCCACCACCGCGCTGGCCCCGCTGGCGTTGCAGGCCTGCGAGCGGGCCGGGGTGGCCCCGTCCGAGCTGGCCGCCTTCGTGCCGCACCAGGCCAACGGCCGGATCATCGACGGCATCGCCAAGCGGCTGAACATCCCGGACGCGATCATCGCGAAGGACATCGTCGAGTCCGGCAACACCTCGGCGGCGAGCATCCCGCTGGCCCTGTCGAAGCTGATCGAGCGGCGCGAGGTGCCTTCCGGCGCCCCGGTGCTGCTGTTCGGCTTCGGCGGCGGCCTGACCTACGCCGGTCAGGTCGTCCGCTGTCCCTGATGACCCCCTCGGGCGCACACGCGCTCCAGGTGCGGTGGCCGGCGTCGCCGGCCACCGAGAAACCCCCGATGAGAGGAACCAACCGCAATGACCCGTGACGAGATCACCGCCGGCCTCGCCGAGATCCTCGAAGAGGTTGCCGGGGTGAACCCGGACGACGTGGCCGAGGGGAAGTCCTTCACCGACGACCTCGACGTCGACTCGCTCTCCATGGTGGAGGTCGTGGTGGCGGCCGAGGAGAAGTTCGGCGTCAAGATCCCGGACAACGAGGTGCAGAACCTGAAGACCGTCGGGGACGCGGTCAGCTACATCGAGGCACAGTCCTGATCATGAGTCGCTCCGACGTCGTCGTCACCGGGCTCGGCGCGACGACCCCGCTCGGCGGGGACGTCGCTTCGACCTGGGACGCCATGCTCGCCGGCCGCTCCGGGGTGAGTGCGCTCACCCAGGAGTGGGCCGCGCAACTGCCCGTCCGGATCGCCGCCCAACTGGCGGTGGATCCGGCCGAGGTGCTGGATCGGGTGAAGCTGCGCCGGCTGGACCGGTCGCAGGCGATCGCCCTCATCGCCGCGCGGGAGGCCTGGGCGGACACCGGGCTGGCCGACGGCGGGGCCGACCCGGAACGGCTGGCGGTCAGCGTCGGCTCGGGCATCGGCGGCGCCACCACACTGCTCGCCCAGGACGACATCCTGGAGGCGTCCGGCCCGCGGCGGGTCTCCCCGCACACGGTGCCGATGCTGATGCCGAACGGCCCGGCCGCCTGGGTCGGGTTGGAACTGGGTGCGAAGGCGGGGGTGCACTCGGTGGCCAGCGCCTGCGCGACCGGCGCGGAGGCGATCGCGCTGGGCCTGGACATCATCCGGTCCGGTCGGGCCGACGTGGTGGTGGCCGGCGGCACCGAGGCGGTCATCCACCCGCTGCCGATCGCCGGCTTCGCCTCGATGCGGGCCATGTCGACCCGCAACGACGAGCCGGAGAAGGCATCCCGGCCGTGGGACAAGGCCCGCGACGGCTTCGTGCTCGGCGAGGGCGCGGGCGTGGTGGTCCTGGAGCGTGCCGAGCACGCCGCCGCCCGCGGCGCGCGGGTCTACGCGCGCCTGGCCGGCGCCGGGATCACCTCCGACGCCTACGACATGGTGCAGCCGCACGCCGAAGGTGAGGGCGCCATCCGGGCCATCACCCGGGCGATCGCCGACTCGGGCGTGGCCCGCGCCGACATCGTGCACGTCAACGCGCACGCCACCTCCACGCCGGTGGGCGACATGCTGGAGATCGGCGCGTTGCGCCAGGCGATCGGCGACCACCCGCTGCTCACCGCCACCAAGTCGATGACCGGGCACCTGCTCGGCGCGGCCGGCGCGCTGGAGTCGATCGCCACCATCCTGGCCATCCGGGACGGCGTGGTGCCGCCGACGATCAACCTGGACGACCCGGACGACGGCCTGGACCTGGACGTGGCCGCGCAGAAGGCCCGGCACCTGGAGGTCCCGGCCGCGTTGAACAACGCGTTCGGCTTCGGCGGCCACAACGTGGCCCTGGTCTTCACCCGCCCCTGAGGCGTGAGGAGGGGCCCCTTCTTAACAGACGTCTGTTAAGAAGGGGCCCCTCCTCACGTTCGGTTGCGGGAGTGCTGGCGGGCGGTCCGCTCGTTGCCGTGCCGGTAGTTGCCGGTCCAGCGGGCCATCGTCAGCTGCGGGTCGTCGTCCACCTCGGCCAGGAACCGTGCGGCCCGGCCACCGCGCAACGTGCCCGCCACCCGCCCGTGGTGCGTGATCACCACGGTGCCGTCGGCGCGCTCGACATAGCCGAAACCCTGTGCCGCCTCTCCCATGGACGCCCACCCTGCCATCCGGGCACCCGGCGCCGCACCCGGTTTCACCGTGCCGGGGTGTTAAGCGGGGCCCCTTCCTCTACCGGAGGCGTTAACAAGGGGCCCCTCCTTACGCCTTGCAGGTGGTGGCGGGCAGGCCGGGGACGGGGACCGGGGCGCGGCCGGTCGGGCGGGCCTTGCCGGCGAGCACCGCGGCCAGCGCGGTCATCGAGGCCCGGCTGGACGAGTAGGTCGCCAGCACCGTCGGCGACTTCGCCCCGGCCAACAGGTACGGGGTGTCCATGGCCACCGTCACGGCCGCGTCGGCGCGCAGGTCCTTCGCGCCGTCGCCGTATCCGACGAGGTGCACCACGGTTCCGCCGGAGGTCACCACCTTCACCCCGGCGGCGGTGAGCGCCTCGGTCAGCGCGGCCCGGGTGCGGTCCCGGCCGCCGGAGGAGGTGACCCGGACCGGGCCGGCCACCGCGCCGCCGCACTTGCCGCGCAGCACGGTCACCGCGGCGGCGGCCAGGTCGGCGGCGGCCTGGCGGTGGTCGGCGGCCTCCAGCGTCGACAGCGCCGGCTGCGGGTGCCCGGCCAGCCGGAACTTCATGGTGAGCACCCGGGTGACCGCCTCGACCAGGCGGGCCCGCGGCAGCGAGCCGTCGGAGAGCGCGGCGCGCAGCCCGTCGTACGCCTGGCGCACGTCGGGGGTCATCAGGATGAGGTCGTTGCCGGCGTTGAGCGCGCGGACCGCCGCCTCGCCCGGCGACCACTTCTTCGCCGGCGCCATGTTCATCCCGTCGGTGATCACCACGCCCTGGAAGCCGAGCTGGCCGCGGAGCACGTCGGTGAGCACCTTGTGGGAGAACGTGGCCGGGGTGCCCGGGTCGATCGCCTTGACGTCCAGGTGGGCGGACATCACCGCCATCGCCCCGGCGTCGATCCCGGCGCGGAAGGGCGGGAACGCGGTGCGGTCCAGCACGGCCCGGGACTGCCCGACCACCGGCAGGTCGGTGTGCGAGTCGGCGGCGGTCAGGCCGTGCCCGGGGAAGTGCTTGACCGCGGCGCCGACGCCTTCGGCCTGCAGCCCGCGTACCGCACCGGCCACCTGGGGCGACGCGGTGGCCGGGGTGGCCCCGAAGGACCGGGAGCCGATCACCGTGCTGCGGGTGACCAGCACGTCGGCGACCGGGGCGAAGTCCAGGTTGATGCCCATCGCGGCCAGTTCGGCCCCGGCGGCCCGCCAGGCGGCCTCGGTCAGCGCCGGGTTGCCGGCCGCACCTGCGGCGAGCGGGCTGGGGAGCTGGGTCACCCCGTCGGTGACGCGGGTGACCACGCCGTATTCCTGGTCGGTGCCGACCAGGAAGGGCGCGGCGCCGGCGGGCAGCTTGCCGGCTGCCGCCCGCAGCCCGTCGGTCAGCGCCCGGACCTGCTTCGGGCTGTCGACGTTCGTGGTCTCCTGGTTGCCCGAGGTCGGGTCGTCGGCGCTGAAGCCGACCAGGATCACCCCGCCGAGGCGATACTTCGCGACCATCTCGGCGGGCGTGTCGACGCCGGCCAGGGCCCGGTTGCCGGCGGCCGAGCCGGCGGAGACGTCGGTGGCCGAGCTGCCGTAGGCGTACGGCATCAGCACCTGCCCGACCAGGTCCTCGTCGGAGAGCGTGGCGACCAGCGTGGCGGCCCGGGCGGCGGGGTCGGCGGCGACCGGGTCGGCGGAGGCCGGCGCGACCGACGACGCCGCCGGGGTCGACGGGGTCGGCCGGGGCCGGTCCGGCCGGTCCGAGCACCCGGAGACGAGCAGCGTGGTCAGTGCGGCGAGCGCGACGGCGGAGCGCCGCGGGGAAATCGACACGGGCCCCACCGTATCGGGGCAACTTGCCCGCCGTCACCCCACCCGGGTGAGCAGCGTCACCGGGGCGCCGTCACCGGCGTACCGGTAGGGCTCCAGCTCGGCGTCCCAGGCGGTGCCGAGCGCCTTGTCCAGCGCGTGCGCGAGCGCCTCCGGGGCGCGCGCGGCGGCCATCAGGCTGCGCAGCCGGTCCTCGCCGAGCTGGATGTCGCCGGCCGCGCCGACGGCAGCCCGGAACAGGCCCCGTCCGGGCACGTACATGAACCGCTCGCCGTCGACACCGGGACTGGGTTCCTCGGTCACCTCGAAACGGATCATGGGCCACTGCCGGAGGGCAGCGGCCAGCTCGGCACCCGTCCCCGGGCTGCCGGTCCAGCCGCACTCGGCGCGGCGCGCGCCGTGGTCGACGGGTTGCGCCGTCCAGTGCAGGTTGACCGGCGCGGCGAGGACGCGCGCGATCGCCCACTCGACGTGCGAGCACACGGCGAGCGGGGTCGAGTGGACGTATACGACGCCACGCGTTGGCACGGTGACCTCCCGGTGAGCCGAGGTGCGTCTTCCCCTACGACCTCGTCACCCGAGTGGCCCCTGGCACCCATGATGACGGCTGTGGCTGGTGGTGCGCCAGCTAATCGGAAAATTCGCCGGGGTCGGGCGGCCGGAAATACCCGGGTGGCCGACCCGGTTGTGCCCCCTGACGGCGCGACGGCCAGCCAGGTGTCGTAGTCGTGTACAGTTCTCTGGGCGGTTCTGTGCCGCCGCACGTCTTCGCGGGCTGACGCTCACCCCGGGCGTCACTCGCACACCAGCCCCCGGACGATCTTTCGTCCCCACCGTACGTCTGCAAGGAGTACCTCCGTGGCGAGCAACACCTCTAAGACCGCGCGCGCGTCAGTCCGGGCCGGCCAGGCAGGCCAGGGTGGCGCCCTCAGCGTGCTGGGCGAGTTCAAGTACCTGATTCCGCTCAACGGCGGCAAGCACGCCTACGTGCGCAACCTGACCAACGGCAAGACCGCGCACCTGCGCACCGACTCCGACGCCTTCGTCGAGGAGATCCGCGTGCTGGCCGCCGCCGGCCACGCCGCCAAGATCCGGGCCGAGATCAACGGCCTGGCCGCGGCCCACCCGGGTCACGGCTGGGACGCGACCGAGAAGCGTCTCGTCGAGGCCGGCGTCTTCGAGGGCTGAGCACCCGCACTCCGCACCACCGCGACCGCCCGTCGGGGGATCACCCCGGCGGGCGGTCGTGCGTGTCGTCCTCCGCCAGCAGCGTGACCTCGCCGGTGGCCAACTCGTAGAGCGCGCCCACCACCGCCAGCTCACCGGCCGCCACCGGGTCGACGAGCAGGTCGTCGGCGCGCAACGCGGCCACCGTCCGCCGCACGTGCCGGCGGATCGCCAACGGGTGCGCGGCCGGGTCGTCCACACCCACCTCGACGACCGCCGGCGCGATCCGGTCCACCACGTAGGCCAGCGCCCCGCCGGGTCGCCGTCCGGTGCGCAGCGCCTCGACCGCCGAGCCCACCGCGCCGCAGCGCTCGTGGCCCAGCACCATCACCAGCCGGACGCCGAGCTGGCCCACCACGTACTCGATCGAGCCGCGGACGGCTCGGTCCAGCACGTGCGCGCCGGTGCGGATCACGCAGATCGACCCGAACGTCTGGTCGAAGATCGCTTCCAGCGGCACCCGGGAGTCGATGCAGCCCAGCACCACCGCGTACGGCTGCTGGTCGCCGGACGCCACCGCCGCGGCGGCGCTCACGTCGTGCCCGTGCAGCGGCTGGCCGCTGACGAAGCGACGGTTGCCGGTGAGCAGCTCGGCCAGGGCGGCCCGGGGGCTCCGGGCGGCGGGGGTGGTCGGCATGGCTCCAGCCTGGTCACGGAACCGCCCGGACGCGGGCGGACGGCGAATCTTCTCACCGCCCCGGTTGCCGTGGTGTCATGGCGGGTAACGCCGGTGTTACCGCCGGGTCACCCCGGTGGACCCAGCGGTCCGGGGAGGTGGACATGCCGGAGCACCAGGAACTGCGGCTTGGAGACGACGTACGCCTGCGCGTCACGTCGGCCGGACCGGTCGACGCCGAGGTCACGGTCATCCTGCTGCACGGCTGGACGCTGGACGGGCGGAGCTGGCACCGGCAGCTCGCCGACCTGCGGGAGCGCTTCGGTGACCGGGTGCGGGTGGTCGCCTACGACGCGCGCGGCCACGGCCGGTCGAGCTGCCTGACCCTGCGTGATGCCACCCTGGCCCAGCTCGGCGACGACCTGGCCGCGGTGGTCGACGAGTTCGCCCCGTCCGGCCCGGTCGTGCTGGTCGGGCACTCGATGGGCGGGATGACGGTGATGGAGTACGCGCACCGCCACCCCGACCGGTTCGCCGCCCGCGTCGCCGGGCTGGTCTTCGTCTCGACCACGGCGGAGGGGCACACGCACACCGTCTACGGGCTCTCGCCCCGGATCGCCCGGCTGATCCGCCTCGCCGAGACCACCGGCGCCGGGGTGCTGGCCCGCTGCGGCGGCTGGCGACCGCCGCACGCGCTGCTGCGCGCGTTGCGCCCCAGCATCCGCTGGATGCTCTTCGGCGACCGTTGCGACCCGGCGGACATCCGGCTGGTCACCTCGGCGGTGGCGCGCGCCACGCTCCGTTCGATCGGCGGGTTCCGCGCGTCGATCGGCGCCCAGCACCGGCTGGAGACGCTGGCCGCGCTCGGCGGGTTGCCGGCCGCCGCGCTGGTCGGTGACCGGGACCGGCTGACCCCGCCGCCCTGTGCCGAGTCCATCGCGGCGGCGCTGCCCACCGCGGAGCTGACCGTCTGCCCGGGCGCCGGCCACATGCTGATGATGGAGCGTCCGGACGTGGTGAACGGCGCCGTCGCCGGGGTGCTGAGCCGGGTGCTCGCCGGGCCGGCGACGACGGTCACCCGCCCGGCCGTCCGGCGGAAGCGGCGCCCGGCCACCCGACGGTTGGCCGCCTGACCGGCGGCCGGTAGCACGGGCCGCCGGACCGGCAGGGTAGCGCGGGGGGCCGCCTGACCGGCGGCCGAACGGCCCGGGAAACGGGTGGGAACAGCGCGATAACGGGCAACCGGCACCCGCGTGCGCGGGGCCGGCGGCATGGCCCCGACGTCC
Organism: Micromonospora sp. NPDC050980; assembly: GCF_040653835.1. NCBI lineage: Bacteria > Bacillati > Actinomycetota > Actinomycetes > Micromonosporales > Micromonosporaceae > Micromonospora > Micromonospora sp. NPDC050980. The sequence continues at coordinate 96,679 of NZ_JBFAGS010000006.1, forward strand.
GGCTTGCCGCCGGCCCGTACCCTCATTCAGCCCGTCGTGCCGTCCGACCACAGGAGCACCGCGTTGACCGACCAGACCACGCTGGACCGGGAGATCGCCGCTGAGCAGCGGCACCTCGACCGGGTGTACGCCCGGCTGGCCGAACTACGCCGGTCCGCGGCCGACGCCGAGCGGGAGGGCTACCAGTTGGCCCGGGTCGGCACGTTCGGCGCGCTGGTCGAGCGGGACGCGATGGTCTTCCACGCCGCCCAGCGCCGGCACGTGCTGGACGCGGAGCACGAGGGGCTGGTCTTCGGCCGGCTGGACCTGCGTACCGGGCAGGTGCTGCACGTGGGCCGGCTGGGGGTGCGCGCCGACGACGCCGAGACGCTTGTGGTGGACTGGCGGGCGCCCGCCGCCGCCGCGTTCTACCAGGCCACGCCGGCCGAGCCGCGCGGCGTGGTGCGCCGGCGCACGATCCAGTCCACCGCCGAGAGGGTCACCCGGATCGAGGACGACCTGCTGGACCCGGACGCCGCCGGGCCGGACATGGCGGTGGTCGGCGACGGCGCGCTGCTGGCCACGCTGTCGAGGGCCACCGGCCGGGGCATGCGCGACATCGTGGCGACCATCCAGCGGGAGCAGGACGAGGCGATCCGCTCGCCCGGCAACGGCGTCACGATCGTCTCCGGCGGACCGGGCACCGGCAAGACGGCGGTGGCGTTGCACCGGGCCGCGTACCTGCTCTATTCGGACCGGGCCCGGTATGCCGGCGGCGGCATCCTGGTGGTCGGACCGTCGGGCGTGTTCGTCGAGTACATCGCGTCGGTGCTGCCCTCGCTCGGCGAGGAGACGGCCACCCTGCACTCGCTCGGCTCGCTCTTCCCGGGCCTGTCCGCGACCCGGACGGACCCGCCGGAGGTGGCGGCGGTGAAGGGTTCGCTGCGGATGCGCCGGGTGTTGGAGCGCGCGGCCCGGGACGCGGTGCCGGACTCCCCGGCGGAGCTGCGCCTGCTCTACCGCGGCGAGCTGCTGCGGCTGGACCGCCGGGCGCTGGACGCGGTGCGGGACCGGACGCTGACCCGGGGCGCGCGCCGCAACGAGGTGCGCCGGGCGGCGTTCGACGCCGTGCTCGCGGCGCTCTACGCGCAGGCCCGCACGCTGCGGGTGGGCCGGCTGCCGGAGCAGCCCGCGTTCGAGGACGAGATCATCGAGCGGCCGGAGTTCCGCGAGTTCCTCAAGAGCTGGTGGCCCCGGCTGCATCCCCGGCACGTGCTGGGCTGGCTGGCCCGGCCGGAGCGGCTGCGCCGGTACGCCGGCGGGGTCCTCTCCCCGGCCGAGATCCGGCTGCTCACCGACGCCTACCGGACGCTCGACAGCGACGGGCTGACCGTGGCCGACATCGCCCTGCTGGACGAGTTGGACGCGCTGCTCGGCACGCCGGTGCGGCGGGCGAAGCCGAAGCGCGACCCGTACCAGCTCGCCGGCGGCGTGCGCGAGCTGAGCACGTACGCCGACCGGCAGCGCGCCGCGCGGGCGGCGACCCGGGAGCGCCCGGCGGACTACCGCGACTACGCGCACGTGGTGGTGGACGAGTCGCAGGACGTCTCGCCGATGCAGTGGCGGATGGTCGGGCGGCGCGGGCGGCTGGCGTCCTGGACGGTGGTCGGCGATCCGGCGCAGACCGCCTGGACCGGTGACCCGCAGGAGCTGGACCGGGCCCGGGACGAGGCGTTGGGGCGGCGCCGCCGGCGCCGCTACGAGCTGACCACCAACTACCGCAACTCGGCGGAGATCTTCGCCGTGGCGGCGGCGGAGATCCGTCGGCTGTACCCGGACCTGGCGCTGCCGGACGCGGTGCGCTCGACGGGCGTACCGCCGGTGCAGCGCGTCGTGCCGGCGGCCGAGTTGCCGGCGGCCACGGTGGAGGCGGTCCGGGCGCTGCTGGCCGAGGTGGAGGGCACGGTCGGGGTGATCACGCCGGTGCCGCGCCGGGACGAGGTGGCCGGCTGGCTGGGCGCGCTCGGCGCCGGCCGCCTCCAGGTGGTGACCAGCCTGCAGGCAAAGGGCATGGAGTACGACGGGGTGGTGCTGGTCGCGCCGGGCGAGATCCGGGCCGACCCCGGCTCCGGGGTCCGCACGCTCTATGTGGCGCTCTCCCGGGCCACCCAGCGCCTGACCACGCTCGACCCGGTGGGATGATCCCACCCTCAGTTGCACACATAGCGATGTGAGCATAGATTGGTTCCGGCCGAGGCACGGGACGGAGGGTGTGCGCGTGGGCGCAGGTCATGACCACAGCGGTGCGGTCGCCAACGCGGCGCAGCGGCACGCGGGGCGGCTCTGGGCCGCCTTCGCGCTGCTCACCGCGCTGATGCTGGTCGAGGCGGTGACCGCCGTCACGACCGGCTCGCTCGCCTTGCTCTCCGACGCCGGGCACATGTTCACCGACGTCCTCGGCATCGGCATGGCGCTCGCGGCGATCAGCGCCACCCGGCGTGCCCGCACCGACCCGCAGCGCACCTTCGGGCTCTACCGGCTGGAGGTGCTCGCGGCGCTGGCCAACGCGGTGCTGCTCGGCGCCGTCGCGATCTACGTCCTGATCGAGGCGGCACGCCGCTTCGGCGAGCCGCCGGAGGTGCTCGCCGGGCCGATGCTCGTGGTCGCCGTGCTCGGCCTGCTGGCCAACATCGCCGCGTTCGCGCTGCTGCGCTCCGGCGCGCAGGAGAGCATCAACCTGCGCGGGGCCTATCTGGAGGTGCTGGGCGACCTGCTCGGCTCGCTCGGCGTGATCGGCGCCGCGCTGGTCATCGCCCTCACCGACTGGTGGTGGGCCGACCCGGTGGTCGCGGTGGCGATCGGCCTGTTCATCCTGCCGCGCACCTGGCGGCTCGGCCGCGCCGCGGTGCGCATCCTGGTGCAGGCCGCCCCGGAGCACCTCCAGGTGACCGCGGTGCACGACCGGCTGGCCGCGGTGCCCGGCGTGGCGGAGGTGCACGACCTGCACGTCTGGACGCTCACCTCGGGCATGGACGTCGCCTCGGCCCACCTGGCCCTCGACGCGGACGCCGAGGTGGCCGCCGTGCTGGGCGCCGCCCGGGCCGCGCTGCACGAGGACTTCTCGATCGACCACGCCACGTTGCAGGTCGAACCCGGAGCGTCGGCCGGGACCTGCGGCCCGACCGAGTGGTAATTGAGGACAGCCTTAAATCCTTGTGGTTATTGTTAGCTTACGCCGGTTTTGTCTGGGTAGCTGGTTCCGGTCGGTGGAGCCGGCCCCGGGCAGCGCCGGTAGGCTCGGTCGCGGCCACACCGCGAGCGCCACTCCGGCGCCCGTGGGCGCGGCCGGCGCCTAATCGCCCGCAGGGCGAGCCGGGGAACCACGTACGTGGGGTGCATCCGCGTCAGCGGTAGGGATCTTCCGTCCCGAACCCGTCAGCTAACCCGGTCGGCGGTTGACGGAAGGAAACCTGAATGCCCACAGCGGCACCTGTACGACGGACGGCCGCCCGGTTGGCGGCCCTGCTCGTGGCGACCCTGGCCCTCGGCGTCGGCACCGCGCCGGTCTCCCCCGCCGTCGCGGCCCGGTCGGCCCCACCGACCGGCCTGCTGGCCGCCGCGCCCGGCGACGACGAGGGCGGCACCCCGACCCTGCGCGCCCAACTCGACGCGGCCAGCAAGGGCTGGCTGGACGCCAAGGCCGCACTGAACCGCTCGGTGACCCGGCAGAAGCAGCTCAACGACCGGCTCCGGACGATCGACGGGGAGCTGACCGAACGCGACGCCAAGGTCGGCGAGATCGCCCAGGTGGCCTACCGCACCGGCCGGATGGGCACCGCCGCGGCGCTGCTCGGCAGCCGCAGCCCGGAAGGCTTCATGGACCGGGCCGCGGCCCTGGAGACGGTCGCCGCGCACGAGGACCGGGCGCTACGCGACCTGATCGCCACCCGGGACGAGGCGATCCGCACCCGCACCGCCCTCGACGGCGAGATCCGGGAACAGCGCAAGCAGGTCACGGTCATGGGCAAGCGCAAGGAGCAGGCCGAACGCGCGCTGGAGGTGGCGAACAACCGCAGCTCCACCAGCCGCGACAGCGACGACGGCGACAGCGTCCGGGGCACGTCCACGGCGAACGCGAAGCCGGCCCGGCGCAACTCCGACGGCTCCTGGCCGGCGGAGTCGTGCAGCGTCAACGACCCGACGCCGGCCAGCGGCTGCATCACGCCGCGCACGTTGCACGCGCTGCAACAGGCCAAGGCGGCCGGCTTCACCCGGTACGTCTCCTGTCACCGGCCCAGCGGCTCGGGCGAGCACCCGAAGGGGCGGGCCTGCGACTTCGCGGCGCAGAAGAACGGCTTCGGCGGCGTCGCCAGCGGCGGCGACAAGACGTACGGCAACAACCTGGCCGCGTACTTCATCCGCAACGCCGACCCGCTCGCCGTGCTCTACGTGATCTGGTTCCGGCGGATCTGGCTGCCCAGCAGCGGCTGGAAGTCGTACAGCGGCGGCAACGGCGACCCGTCCAGCGACCACACCAACCACGTGCACCTGTCGGTGTACTGAGCACCACGCCCCACGGCGTACGCCGGGTGTCGCCGCCCGGGCCACGACGCGGGCGGCGCGGCGGGTGACGATCGGGGCATGAGACGACTCTCCCCCGCCGGCCGGAAGGCGCTGCTCACCGCGCACCTGGCCACCTCGTTGGCTGGCTCGGCAGCGATCTGACGCTGCTCGCGCTCGGCGTGGCCGGGCTGCGCGGGGCCGACCCCGAGGTGGTCTACCCGGCGGCGGCGCTGGTGGCCCCCCGGCTCCGGCACCTCGGCGCGCCCGCCGGGGCCGCCGACGCGCACCTGCGGGTCGACCTGGTGGTGGCGCCGGCCGTCTCCACCACGCTGCTGCTGGTCGCCACCGTGCTGTCGGTATACAAGCCGTGGGGGCGGATGCGGCCGGGGCGTCGGGCCGGCCCGGGGACCGCCGGGGTCAGACCGGCCGGCCCTCCAGGGTCGCGCCGAGACGGGCGGCGAGACCCAGGTGGGCGGCCCGGGCCTGGCGGAACGCGTAGCCGAACAGCGGCGCCGGCGCGGTGAGGGTGATCTCCACGTCGATCCGCACCACACCGTCGGGCTCGTCGCGCAGCCGGGTGTGGTTGCGCACCGTCGTCGCCGGCTGCTGCCGGGCGACGGTGACCACCTCGTCCTCGTTGGCGACCAGCACGTCCGCCTGATAGGTCACCGGGAAGTGCAGCGGACCCAACTCCAGGCGGTCGGTGATCGCATAGCTGGCCAGCGCGCCCGGCCGGGCCGGCACCTGCCGGACCCGCACGATCAACGGATGCAGCTCGCCCTGCCGGCTGAGGTCACCGAGCAGGGCCGCCGCGTCCGCTCGGCTGCACCGGGCCTGCACGGTGTAGCTGAAGCTGTCGCTGCTCTGCAACCGGTCCCCCTCGCCGTCGTGGGTCCGGACGATCGTCCCGTACCAGCGCCGGGCTGGCAACGGGTCGAAGGTCCCCCGGTCGGTGGGGGTCGGGCGGCGCTCAGGCGCCCGGGAGCACCTCGGGGGCGTCGTCGGCGAACCAGGGCTCGGGCGCGCCGAAGAGACCGAGCAGACCGGTCACCCAGAGTTGACGGTGCACGAACCGGCTCGGCTCGGTGACCACGAGCTTGACGCCGCTGACCTCGCAGGTCTGGAAGCCGGCCACCATGGCGCTGATGCCGACGGAGTCGATGAACGTCACGAGCCGCATGTTGAGCTCGATCCGGGCGGGGCGCCCCTTGGCGAGCACCTCGGCGATCGCCTCTCGCACCTCGTACGCGGTGTCGACGTCGATCTCCCCCCGAGGGGCGATCTGGACGACACCACCAGGACGCATCGACTTCACGATCGACAGGCTCACGCGAGCACCTCCACTCGCCCCAACGGGCGCCTCATCAGTACGCGGGCCGCGACCGAGAGTATTCCTCCAACGGCCCCGGTCGCCACCCCCCGGGATGAGCAATTCGCGGACTGGGCACACCTGGGCGAACCCAATCCGGACCTCCGGGTTCCGATTTCCCCTTCGTCGCGGACCACGACCGGCCGAACGACGGAGCCCGGTCGACCGATCCGCCGATCCAGGGTAGCGGGCCGGCGCACGTCACGGGGAACACCCACCCGTCGGCGCGTTCGGGTGATTCGTCCGCTCCTGTCCGCCTACCTCACCGCCCGCGGGTCCGCGTCGACTCCTTGATCACCCCTGGTCGCCACGCGGGGTTTGGGACGGTGGTGGGTGGGGCACTGCCCACCGGGAGTGAACCGTGACGCGCCGGATGAACGCCGGAGTCCGAAATGGCCGCCGGGCTTCGGCACCCGAGGAGGTAGAACGATGTTCGGATCCAGCCTGATGGACCGCCGCAGCAAGCCCGAGCGAGTCGCGGACCAGGCGTGGCAGCACCTGCTCTCCGCGGTCGGCTCCGCCGGGGACAGCGTGCGCGACGCCACCCGCACGGCCCGCCGCAACTCCTCCGGCCTGGCCGACGACGCCACCGACCTGGTCGGCTCCGCCGCCGACGAGGCGCGCCGCCGGGCCGGCCTCGCTTTCGACGCGCTCGCCGGTCGCCGGCCCGCGCTGCCCTGGACGCTGCTGATTGCGGCGGCCCTCGCCGGCGCCGCCATCGGGTGGGCCGCCGGCACCGCCGCCCGCGCCGCCGGCAGCCGCGAGCGCGACACCGACGAGATCGAGTTCGTGGACGTCGACCGGCCCAACTCCCCCGCCGGACTGGACGGCTGACCGCCACACCACGCACGACGAACGGTGGCCGCCCCCGACGCTCGGGGGCGGCCACCGTCGACGGCGCCGATCAGCGGGCGCTGCAGGTCACCGTCGGCGCGCGGTTGCCGCCGGTCGCCGTCGCGGTGAAGCCGACAGTGGTCGACCCGCCGACGCCGAGGTTGCCGTTCCAGCCGGCGTCGGTCACCGTCACGGCCGCGCCGGTCTGGGTGTACGACCCGCCCCACAACTGGGCGATCCGCTGACCGTCCGGGAAGGACCAGGTCAGCGTCCACCCGGCGATCGGCGCGGTGCCCGAGTTGCGCACCGCCACCTCGCCCTGGAAGCCACCCGGCCAGGTGTTCGTCACCGCGTAGGCCGCCGCGCAGCCGCGCCCGGTGGACGACGGGGTCGGCGTGGGGCTCGGCGACGTGGGCGTCGGCGTGGGCGTCGGGCTCGGTGACGTCGGCGTGGGCGTCGGGCTCGCCGAGGTGGGGGTCGGCGTCGGGCTCGCCGAGGTGGGCGGCGGCGTGGGCGTGCCGCCCAGCCGGTCCGCCACCAGGATGCCCCGGCCGTTGGTGCCCAGGTAGACCCGGCCGTAGACGCGCGGGTCACCGGTGAGCGCCTCACCCGCGTTGCCGTACTGGTGCTTGTCGTCGTTGATCCGCACCCAGGTCGTGCCGGCGTCGTCGGAGCGGTACACCCCGGGCGCGCCGCCGACCGTGCCGATGGTGAACAACGCCGGGTACGTCCGCCCCGGGGCCGCCTTGCCGAAACCGACGTTCACCGCCGAGGACACGCCGGTCACCTTGGTGAAGCTCGCGCCGGAGTTGGTGGAGTGCCAGAGGCCACCCTCCCCGGCCAGCCAGATGTCGCCCTCGACCCCGGGCAGCGCCTTGAACTTGACAGCGGTGGTCGGCAGGCCGGTCGCCGCGGTGGCGGTGAAACCGGCCCCGCCGTTGGTGCTGAGGTAGAACCTCCCGGCGCTGAAGCCGTAGAACCTGTTCGGGTCGACCCGGTCGGACTCGACGGTGGCGTTGGCCGGGATGCCGGTGGCGGCGGTCCACGAGTTGCCGAAGCCGACCGACCGGACGACCTGCTGGCCGGCGTCACCCGGCGACCAGACGAACTGGCCGCCGTCCGCGGACGCGGCCACCGTGCCGCCGTTGTTGATGCCGCCGGGTTCGGTGCCCTGGAACCAGTTCGCGCCGCCGTCGGTGGAGAACGCCACGTGGCTGTCGTTGGGCCGGTCGGCGTCGGTGAAGTTGCCGGCCCGCACCATCACCGCCGGCTTCGTCTGCGCGTAGTCGAGGCTCGTGGTGCTGCCGAAGACCGGCTGGGTGAACATCATCGGCGGCACCGCGCCGAGGTCGGTGTGACGGAAGCCGCCGATGTCGCCGAGCCCGCTGACCAGCGGTGCGCCCGACGGCGGGCTGATCAGGTCGAGCACCGCGGTCTCCTCCAGCCCCTTGACCATCGGGGTGATGGTGAAGGTGCCGCCGGTGTCCCACTTCGTCAGGCCGGTGGTGCCGTAGATCGTCGCGCCGGTGCCATACATCAACCTGTCGCTGTCGAACGGGTCGATCTCCAACGACTCGTTCATCCAGCCCAGCTTCGGGGTCTCCTCCGGCGGCGCCGGGTTGGTGCCGAAGGTCAGCCACGGCACCGAACTGATGTCCATCGTGTACTTCTTGCTCCGGTTCGGATAGCTGGTGAAGTCCCAGATCCGCGTCCAGGTCGCGCCCCCGTCGGTGCTGCGCCAGAAGATCGCGTCCGGCCACCAGGAGATCTGCGAGGCGACCATGAGCGTGTTCGGGTGCTGCCGGTCGATGGTCAGCCCGGAGTAGCCGAAGTAGGCGTCACCGCTCGACGACGGGACCGGGCTGATCCGCGTCCACGCGCCCGTGCTCCGGTCGAACTTCCACACGTCGCCCTTGCCGCCGTCGTACGGGCCGCCGGTGTCGCTGGTGGCGAGGTAGAGGAAGCCGCCGACCGGGTCCACCACGCCCTTGTGCGCCAGGTAGCCGGTCGGCTGGCCGGGGATCCGCTCCCAGGTCGCGCCGGCGTCGGTGCTGCGGTAGACCGGGTTCTGCTTGTCCGCCACCCCGACGTAGATCGTCTTCGTGGCGGCACCGGCCGTGCCGGTGCTCTTGTCGAAGCTCACCCAGGTCAGGCCCTGGTTCTGGCTCTGGTAGCCGGTGCTGTCGTTCGGGTCGGCCCGATAGTTGCCCACGTTCGGGAAGTTGGCGACCTTCGCCCAGGTCGCCCCGTAGTCGGTGCTGCGCCACAGGCCGTTGCCGCCCTCGGCGCCGTAGTAGAGGACGCTGTTGCGGTTCGGGTCGACCGCGAGCCGCTCCCCCATGCCCCGGCCGGGCATGTTGCCGCCGTTCTTGAACGGCAGCTCGGTGGCCTGCCAGGTGGCGCCCTTGTCGGTCGAGCGCAGGATCGCCCCGTGGTTCGGGTCCCAGTCGTTCGTGTACATGCCGACCGCCGCGTACACCCGGTTGGTCTGCACCGGGTCGGTGGCGAGGCTGACCACCCCGTTCCAGCCCCACCGGTCCGCCCCGACCCAGTCCAGCAGCGGCGTCCACGAGCCGGTCGCCTGCTCCCAGCGGTACGCCCCGCCGATGTCGGTCCGCGCGTAGATCAGGTTCTTCTCGGTCGGGTTGAAGACGATGCCGGGCACGAAGCCGCCGCCGTCGATCCGGACGTTCTTCCAGGTGTACGGCTCCGCGGCGGCGGCGGCGGCCGGAGGTACGCCGGTGGTGACCAGCGGCACGACGACGGCTGCCGCGGTGGCGGCCAGCGCGACGGCGGCCAGACCGGCGAGACTTCTGCGCATGGGGGGCGGTCCTCTCGGTTGCCCTGTGGTGGGGGAACGGGAGCAGGGGGCGGTGCGTCGTCGGGGAGCGGCCCGGGCTCCCCGTCGGCTTGCTGGCTCCCGCAGCCGAGGGACCCTCAGCGTACGCCGGCCGAGCCGTTCATGGAAGCGCTCCCAGGTCATCCGGTCCGGGTGAGGACGGCTCACCCCGGCGGCGCGCAGGATCGGCTTGCGCGACCGCACCGCCGATCGACCGGAAGGAGAGCCGGATGACCACCGGGACGACCACGCGCACCGACCGGGAGATCCGGTCCGGCGTACGCGACGAACTGGCCCGGGCGGGCCTCGACGAGGTCGCGGCGACAGTCACCGACGGCGTGGTGACGCTGACCGGCCGGGTGGACGGCTACGCCGGGAAGTGGGCCGCCGAACAGGCAGCGCACCGGGTCGCCCGGGTCCGTGCGGTCGCCGACGACCTGGCCGTCCGGATCGCCGCCGCGCCCGGTCGGGACGACCCGGAGATCGCCGTGGCCGCCGTGCGGGCCCTGGAGTGGGCCGCGTTCGTGCCGGTCGGGGCGCTGCACGTGACGGTCACCGACGGTTGGGTCACGCTGCACGGCGACGTCGAGTGGGAGTACCAACGCCGGGCCGCCGAACGCTCCGTCGCCCGCCTGCCCGGCGTGTGCGGGCTGCGCAACCAGATCGCGGTACGGGCCGGGTGAGCCGGCGAACCACCCGGCCCGGGTGAGCCGGGCTCACCCGGGCGCGGGCCAGGGTGGGCGGTATGACGACGCCACTCCAGGTCACCACCGCCCGGCTGCGGATCCCGGTCACCGACCGCGACCACGTGCGCGGGCCGGCCGACGCCCCGGTCACCGTCGTCGAGTACGGCGACTTCCAGTGCCGGTTCTGCGGCGCCGCCTACCCGAACCTGGCGGAGGTGCTGCGCCAGCGGGCCGACATGGTACGGCTGGCGTACCGCCACTTCCCGATCACCAACGTCCACCCGCACGCGGAGAGCGCGGCGGAGACCGCCGAGGCGGCCGGCGCGCGGGGCCGGTTCTGGGAGATGCACGACTGGCTCTACGAGCACCAGGACCAACTCGACCCGGTGCACCTGTCGCTCGGCGTGGAGCAGGTCGGGCTGGCGCCCGACGAGGTGAACGCCGAGGTGGCGCGACAGGCCCACGCCGACCGGGTCCGGCAGGACTTCGTGGGCGGGATCCGCAGCGGGGTCAGCGGCACCCCGACGCTGTTCGTCAACGACGTACGCCACGACGGCGGCTACGACCTGGCCGAACTGCTGGCCATGGTGGACGCCGCCGCCGGGACCTGACCGCACCGGTCAGATCAACCGCAGCTCGCGCGCCCGCCGGACCGCCTCCCGCCGGCGGGTGGCGTCGAGCTTGCGGTAGATGTTGCGCACGTGCGTCTTGACCGTGTTGACCGACAGCGACAACTCGGCGGCGATCTCCACGTTCGACAGGATGCTCTGCAGATAGCGCAGGACGGTCAACTCCCGCTCGGTGAGCGGCTCGCCCAACGCCCGCGCCGGCGCCTCCGGCGGCCCGCCGGAGGTGGCGGCGACGCCGCGGAGCAGGTCGTCGACAGTGGCCCAGTGGGCGGTCCCGGAGTCCAGGTGGGCGGCCAGCAGGTCGCGCAGCCCCGGCTCGGCCCGGGTGAAGACCCGCCGGCAGCCCTCCGGCTCGGCCAGCGCCAGCACCTCCTCCAGCAGCCGCCCGGCCCGCCGGCCGTCCCCGGCCGCACCGGCCAGCGTCGCGTCCAGCAACCCGGCGCCCAGTCGTACCGGCAGCGGCCAGCGTCGCGCGTCGGGCCCGGTCCAGTCGGGCAGCGTCCGCTCCGCCGCGCGGGCGTCACCGGCGGCCAGCCAGAGGCGGGCGGACGCCAGCGCCAGCGCCGGGTCGGGCGGGTCGCCGCCCGCCGCGTCCAGCAGCGCGCGGGCCCCGGCCAGGTCACCGACCTCGGCGCGGAGCTGCGCCTCGCCAGCGGTGAGCCACGCGCCCAGCTCCGGCCCGGGCGCCGAGGCCCGGGCCGCGGCGAGCGTGCGCAGCGCGGTCGCCGGGTCACCGCCGTCGGCCAGCAGCCCGGCCCGGCACAGCGCGACCAACGCCGCCCCACCCGGCTCCGCGCCGACCGGCCCGGCCAGCGCCAGGTGCGCGGCGGCCTCCGCCGGCCGGTCCCGCTGCCAGCGCGAGAGCGCCAACGCGAGGTACGCGTAGCCGCAGTCCACCCGGGACGACCAGCCCCGGCAGGGCGGCATGGACAGCGCCTCCCGGGCGTGCTCCTCGGCGGCCCGCAACGCGCCCCGGGCCGCGTGCAGCGCCGCCGACCGGGTGGCGCAGAGCAACTCGGTACGCGGCCGGCCGGCCCGCCGCGCCGCCGCGAGCGCGCCGGCGAACCGCTCGCCCGCCACCGACAGCTCCCCCTCGGCGAGCGCCACCAGCCCCTGCGCGGCTCCGGCCACCGCCCGCACGTCGTCCACCGCGACGCTCCCGCCCGTGGCGGTCGCGAGCAGGCGATCGGCGGCCCGGCGTACCGCCTCGTGGTTTCCGGTGAGCCGGGCCAGGCTCAGCTCGACCGCGGCGGTCAGCCGGCGGAACCGGTCGCGGCGCGACGCCGGCAGGTCCGCCGCGTGCGCGAGCGCCTGCCGCAGCGGCCCGTCCGCGGCGGCCGGGTCCCCGGCGTACGCCCGCTCGGCGGAGACCGCCAGCGCCAGCTCGGGGTCCCGGCGCACCGCCTCCGCCGGCGGCTCCGGCGGGGCGGGCACGGCGACCCGGGCCGGTTCGTCCGGGGCCAGCTCGGGCCAGCGGGTGATCAGCAGCTCGGTGGCGTCGCCCCACTCCCCGGCGGTCAGGGCGTGCCGCAGCGCCTCGGCCGGCCGGTCGTGCGCGGCGAACCAGGTGGCCGCGCGCCGGTGCAGCTCGCGCAGTTCGTCGGCGGGGAGCCGGCCCAGGTCGGCGCGGAGCAGGTCGGCCAGCAACGGGTGCGGCCGGTACCAGGGCGGGCTGCCGCCGTCCTGCTGGACGAAGCCGCCCACCCGGGCCGCGTCGGCGAGCAGCGCTCCGGCGTCGGCCCGGCCGGTCACCGCGACGGCCAGGTCGGCGCAGACCGCGACCGCGACCGCGCCGCGGCACAGCACGTCGCGCGCCGCCGGGTGCAGCGCCACGAGCACCTCGTCACGCAGGTACGCGGCGACGTCCGGCTGGTCGCCGCTGACCTGGTCCACGGCGCGCGCCGGGTCCGCGCCGGCCGCCGCGGCCAGCGCGGCGAAGCGCAGCCCGGCCGGCCAGCCCGCGGTCCGCTCGACGAGCCGGGGCACCGCCTCGGCCGGCACCGGCACGCCGTGCGCCACCAGCAGGTCGGCCACCTCGTCGGCGGTGAACGCCAGCTCGTCCGGGCCGAGCACGGTCAGCTCGCCGGCCAACCGCCACCGGTGCAGGGCCAGCGGCGGTTCCCGGCGCGCGCCGGCCACCAGCCGTAGCCGTCCGTCGCCGTGGCGGAGCAGGAACTCCAGCCCGGCCAGCGCCGCCGGGTCGGTCACCCGGTGCAGGTCGTCCAGGACCAGCAGCACCGGGTGTTCCCGGGCGGCGAGCGCCGCGGCGAGCGTTTCGAGCTGCTCCGGCCGGGGCGGGCCGTCCGGCGCCGGCCCGTCGTCCGGCTCCCCCGCGACGGCGGTGCGCAACGCGGCGGCCAGGTACGCCCAGAGCCGGCCGGTGGTGTCCCCCTCCGCCACGCTCACCCAGACCGGCGCCGGACCGGGCCGCTCCGACCGCGCCCAACCGGTCAGCAGTACCGTCTTGCCCCAGCCGGCCGGGGCGAGGAGCAGGGTGACCGGTCCGGCCGCGCCGCGCTCCAGCCGCTCCAGCAGCCGGGGGCGCAGCACCGTCGGCCCGGGCGGCGCGGGCGGCGCCAACCGGGATGCGAGCAGCGGCGTGCCGGCCACCGTGGCGGGCGTCCCGGCCGACGGCCGCGACACGCCGGTCACCGTGTCGACCTCATCCGGCATGCGTCCCTCCCCCGTCGGCGCGGGGGGCGGTTACCCGGACCGCGCCGGTTCACCCCTTCGGGGCGAGCCGGCGTCACCCGGGCCGCCGGCACGCTGGGGCCACTCGGGCGGCCGGCCACGCACCGCCGGCCGCCCGGTGACCCACGACCCGCAGGAGGGCCGGTGGCTCGGACAGGACGGCTGGTCGACGCGCTCGCCCGGGCGGCCGGTGGCGCGCGGGCACTGGCCCGCCGGCGCACCCGACCGGCCGCCACCGGCCCCCGCCCGGCGCGCTGGCAGGTGGTGACCGTGTCCGGGCGGCCCGAGCAGGTGCTCCCGGCCGGGCGGTGGCCCGAGCCGCTGCGCCGGCTCGACGGGGCGGTGGAGGTGTGGGCCCGCCCGGCCCCCGGCGGGCGCGGCACCGAACTGGCGGTACGGCCGCTGGGCGGGGCGCCGACGCTGCGCGGGTTCGCCGCCCACCTGGTCGGCGACGACCCCGGTCGGTTCCTGCGGCAGGTGCTCCGGGAGACCCGCCAGCTCCTGGAGACCGGGGAGGTGCTGCGGGCGGATCGTGCTCCGCTGGACCGCCCGGAGGCACCGCGGTGAGGGCGTTGTGCTGGGAGGGTGCCGACGCGCTGGCGGTACGCCAGGTCCCCGACCCGGAGCTGCGCAACGCCCACGACATGATCGTCCGAGTGCGACGCAGCCTGACCTGCGGCGGCGACCTTCCGCTGCTGGCCGGGCGGGTGCCCGAGGCGGCCGTCGGCGAGGTGCTCGGGCGCGAGTTCCTCGGCGAGGTGGTCGAGGTCGGGCCGGCGGTGCGCCGGCACCGGGTCGCCGACCGGGTGGTGGTCGGCGCCGCGGTCGCCTGCGGGGTGTGCTGGTTCTGCCGGCAGGGCCTGCTCGCCTGCTGCGACAACGGCACCAGTCAGGTGACGGCCGAGCCGGAGTGGGGACAGCCCACCGCCGGGTGCTACGGCCGGCCGGCCCGCCTCGGCGGCGTCGCCGGCGGCCACGCCGAGTTCGTCCGCGTCCCGTACGCCGACGTGGGCGCGTTCGCGGTGCCCGAGGAGGTCGACGACGACCGGGCGGTCTTCGCCGCGGACGCCGCCCCGACCGGCTGGCACGGGGTCGAGCTGGGCGGCGTCGCCCCGGGTGACGTGGTGGCGGTCTGGGGCGCGGGCGCGGTCGGCCAGCTCACCGCCGCGGCGGCGGTGGCCCGCGGCGCGGCCCGGGTGATCATGGTGGACGAGCACGACGACCGGCTGCGGATGGCCGCCCGGCACACCGGCGCCGAAGCGCTCGACCACCGGTCGGTGGACGTCCTCGCCGAGCTGCGCGAGCGCAGCGGCGGCCGGGGACCGGACGTGTGCGTGGACGCGGCGGGCCCGCCGCCTGCGCCGGCACGGTGGCCGGCACACGGGCCGGACGGCGGGGCGGCGGTGCGCGACGCGGTGCACGCCTGCCGCAAGGGCGGCACGGTGGTGGTGCTCGGCGGCGGGGCGGCGTTCACCGACCGGTTCCCGCTCGGCGCGGTCACGGACAAGGGTCTGGCGGTACGCGGCGGCAACCGGGCCGGTCCGGCCGCCATCCCCGCGCTGCTGGACCGGATGGCCCGGGGCGAACTGGTCACCGAGCACCTCGCCACCCACCGGCTGCCGCTGGATCGGGGCGCCCACGGGTACGCGCTGTTCCGGGACCGGGCGGACGGCTGCGTCCGGGTGGTGTTCACCCCGTGATGCCGGCCGGGACGCATGGGCGAACGCACCGAGCGAAGCGAGGGCCGTGAGCGCACTGCCCGACCAGCACGCATGGGCGAACGCACCGAGCGAAGCGAGGGCCGTGAGCGCACTGCCCGGCCAGCACGGATGGCACACTCGGCGGATGCCCACTGACCGCCCGTACGACCTCGTCCTGTTCGGCGCCACCGGCTTCACCGGCGGCCTCACCGCCGAGTACCTGGCCCGGCACGCGCCGGACCAGCTGCGCTGGGCGCTCGCCGGCCGCAACCCGGCCAAGCTGGCCGCCGTCCGCGACCGGCTGGCCGCGATCGACGCCGGCCTGGCCGAGCTGCCCCTGCTGACCGCCGACGTGACCGACGCGGCGTCGCTGCGGGCGGTGGCGGACAGCGCGCGGGTGGTCGCCACCACCGTCGGCCCGTACGTGCACCACGGCGAGCCGCTGGTCGCCGCCTGCGCCGCCGCCGGCACCGACTACGTCGACATCACCGGTGAGGCGGAGTTCGTCGACCTGATGTACGTGCGGCACCACGCCGAGGCGGTGCGCACCGGGGCCCGGCTGGTGCACGCCTGCGGCTTCGACTCGGTCCCGCACGACCTGGGCGCCTGGTACACGGTCAAGCAGCTCCCGTCGGACGGGCCGGTCACGGTGGACGGCTACGTGCGGGCCGGCGGCCGGTTCTCCGCCGGGACCTACCACTCGGCGTTGACCGCGTTCGCCCGCACCGGCGAGATGAGCCGGGCGGCGCGGGCCCGCCGGGCCGTCGAGCCGCGACCGGACGGGCGGCGGGTGCGGGCGGTGCCCGGCCGGGTCGGGCGGGTCCGCGAGTTCGGCCAGTGGGCGGCGCCGCTGCCCACCATCGACCCGCAGATCGTCCGCCGGTCGGCGGCGGCCCGCCCGGAGTACGGCCCGGACTTCCGCTACCGGCACTTCGCCGCGATGAAGCGGTTGCCCACCGTGTTCGTCGCGGGGGTCGGCCTGGCCGGCGTGCTGGGGCTGGTGAAGCTGCCGCCGACCCGGCGCTGGCTGCTCGGGCGGCTCTCCTCCGGTCAGGGGCCGAGCGCCGAGCAGCGGGCGAAGTCCTGGTTCCGGGTGCGGTTCGTGGGCGCCGGCGGGGGCCGGCGGGTGGTGACCGAGGTGGCCGGCGGCGACCCCGGCTACGACGAGACCGCCAAGATGCTCGCCGAGTCGGCGCTCTGCCTGGCCTTCGACGACCTGCCGGCGACCGCCGGCCAGCTCACCCCGGTGGCCGCGATGGGCGACGCGCTGCTGGACCGCCTGGTCCGCGCCGGCATCACCTTCCGCACCCTGAAGGGTTAAGGAAGGGCCCCTTGTTAACGCATCCGGTAGAGGCGGGGCCCCCTTTTAACACCCCGAGGCGTTGACCCTCGACCTGGTGGAGGGCACAGGATGACCGCCGTGGAGAGCGAGCTTCGCAGCATCGGTGAGCTGGCCCGGGCCAGCGGGTTGACGGCCAGCGCGTTGCGGTTCTACGACCGCTCCGGCGTGCTGACCCCGGCCCGGGTCGACCCGGTGACCGGCTACCGCTGGTACACCGGCGACCAGGTCGGCCCGGCCCGACTGGTGGCCGGGCTGCGCCGGGTGGGCATGCCGCTGGCCGGCATCGCCGAGGCGCTGCGGAACCGGCACCGGCCGGCCGAGGTGCACCGGCTGCTGGACGCGCACCTGCGCCGGCTGGAGGACGGCCTGGCCGACGCGCGTCGCGAACTCTCCCGGATCCGTCGCCTGATCGACCCGGAGGAGACCACAGTGACCACCCGCCTCGTGCTGTCCCGCACCGACCTGGCCGCCGCCGTGGCCGCCGTACGCTTCGCCGTCGGCGCCGACCCGGAGCTGCCGGCCCTGTCCGGCGTGCTGCTGTCGGTCGAGCCGGACGGCGTACACCTGGTCGCCACCGACCGGCACCGGCTGGCGGTGGCCCGGGTCGACGCCACCGTCGACGGCCCGCCGGTGGGCGCGCTGCTGCCGGTGGCCGCGGTGGACGAGCTGCGCGCGCTGCTGGACGCCGACGCGGCCACCGTCGACGCCGTCGTCGCGGACCGGGTGACGTTCTCCGTGGCCGGTCGCACGATGGACGTCACCGCGCTGCCGTACGACTTCCCGGACTACCGCCGGCTGCTGCGGGCGAAGGTCGGCGACGCGCCCGCGTACCGGATTCCGGTGGACGGCGCGGCGCTGCGCGCGGCGCTCACCGCCGACGGGGTCCGGTTGTGCCACCGGACGCACGACGGCGTCGCGCACGAGGTGGTGGCGCTCGGCCTGGACGGCCGCGGTGAGCTGCGGCTGGTCGATCCGGCCATTGCCGACGGCCCGGACGACGGGCTGCGGGTGGGGGTCAACCGGGAGTATCTGCTCGACGCGCTGGACGCCGGCGGCAGCCAGCTCGTGCTGGAGCTGGACGGTCCGATCCTGCCGCTGGCGGTGCGCCGGGCCGACGACCCGCACGCATTCTCCATCCTCATGCCGGTGCGCCTGTAGACCGGGCCGGGCCGGGCCGGCGGGGCCGCGACGGTAGCATCTGGTGGTCCCACCCGACTGCCTGGACGAAAGGCGTACGAGCAGCATGCTCGACATGGAGTTGATCCGGAAGGATCGCGAGGCGGTGGCGACCGCGCTGGCGAAGCGTCTGGATCCCGCCGAGGTCACCCGGGCGCTGGACGACATCCAGCGGCTCGACCAGGAGCGGCGCGCCCTGATCACCGAGATCGACGCCGAGCGGCAGCGCCGCAAGGCCGAGGCACGCGCGTACGCGGCGGCGAAGCGGTCCGGCGCCACCCCGGAGCCGACCGCGCCGGAGGCCGAGCGCAAGCAGCTCGCGGAGCTGGAGTCCCAGCTCGACGAGGTGCAGTCCCGGCTCCGCTCGGCGATGAGCGAGCTGCCCAACCTGCCCGCCGACGACGTGGTCGCCGGGGGCAAGGAGGCAAACCGGGTGGTGCGGACGTTCGGCGCGGCGCCGGCCATCGAGGAGGTACGCGACCACGTGGAGCTGAGCCGCGCGCTCGGCCTGGTCGACCACGAGCGGGGCGTCAAACTCGGGGGTTCCGGCTTCTGGATGTATACCGGGATGGGCGCGCGGCTGGAGTGGGCGCTGATCAACTGGCTGATCGAGCAGAACGTCCAGGCCGGTTACGAGTTCCTGCTGCCGCCGCACCTGCTGCTGGACACCGCCGGTTTCGCCGCCGGGCAGTTCCCGAAGTTCTACGACGACGTCTACCACCTGGACCGGCAGTCCGCCCCGCGCGGCCAGTTCCTGCTGCCCACGTCCGAGACGGCGATCCTCGGCGCCTACCAGGACGAGATCCTGGAGACGGCGAAGCTGCCGCTGAAAGCGTTCGCCTACACGCCGTGCTACCGGCGCGAGGCGGCCGGCTCGCACTCCGACGAGCGCGGCACGGTACGCGGCCACCAGTTCAACAAGGTGGAGATCTTCCAGTTCACCCTCCCCGAGCAGGCCGACGCCGCGCTGGAGGCGATGGTGGGCCACGTCGAAGGGCTGGTCGACCGGCTCGGCCTGCACTTCCAGACCAGCCTGCTCGCGGCCGGCGACGCCAGCGCCTCGATGCGCAAGACGCTGGACATCGAGGTGTGGATGCCGAGCACCGGCAAGTACAAGGAGGTGTCGTCGGTCTCCTGGGCCGGCGACTACCAGGCCCGCCGGGCGGCCATCCGCTATCGGGAGCCGGGCGGCAAGCAGACCCGGTTCGTGCACACGCTCAACGGTTCGGCGTTGGCCACCAGCCGCCTGTTCCCGGCCATCCTGGAGCAGTGCCAGCAGCCCGACGGTTCGGTGGTGGTCCCGCAGGTGCTGCGCGACAAGCTCGGCACCGACCGCCTCACCCCCGCTCGCTGAGCACCCGACGCAACGGGGGCCGGTTCCACCGGCCCCCGTTGCGTGTCTTCCGTGGTGTTAAGCGGGGCCCCCTCCTCTACCGGAGGCGTTAATAGGGGGCCCCTCCTTACGCCCTAGTCGGATCGGACGAGGCGGAGCGCTAGTTCCGGGCAGACCTTGACCGCCTTGAGCGCGCCCTCGCGCAGCCAGGTCGGCACCGGGGTGGGCGGGAACGCCGGGTAGCCGTTGCCGTCGAGCCGGATGAAGTCCGGCACGACGTGCGCGCAGAGCCCGTGCCCGTCGCAGCGGGACCAGTCCAGGGTGAGTTTCTGCGGGTTCGCGTCGGGCGCGCCGGGCAGGCCCAGCACCCCCTTGACCCGCTTGCCGCAGCCCTCCCCCGTGGCGTGCAACCGCAGGTCGTCGGCGAACACCTCCATGGCGGACAGCGCGAACCGGGCGGTGCCGTCGGGGTGGCTGCACGCGCCGCGTCCCTTCACGTCACCGGCCGCCGCCCGGACCAGCTCGATCGGCGCGCTGCCGGAGACCGCGAGGTCGACGGAGCGGGCCAGGTCGGGCAGGCCCATCTTGCACGGGCCGCACTGCCCGGCGGACTCGCCGGCCAGGTAGCGGACCACCTGGGCGGCCTCGCCGAGCGGGCAGGTGTCGGCGCCGAGCGGCACGATGATGCCGGCGCCGAGCGTGCCGCCGACCGCGGTGAGCCCCCGGCGGGAGACCTCGGCCCGGGCCGCCGCCTCGGCGGTGATCCACTTGCCGTGGTAGCCGCCCATCAGGATGCCCGGCCCCGGCGGCACCTCGCACAGGTCCAGGATCTCGCGTAGCGGGGTGCCGGCGGCGCACTCCACCACGGCGGGCCGTTTCGCCGACCCGGTGACGGTGAGCAGCACCGTGCCCGGCTCGTCGTCGGTGCCGAGCGCAGCGTACTCGTAGGGGCCGATCCGGGCGGCGACGGCGAGTTGGGCGTAGGTCTCGGCGTTGGAGAGCAGGGTGGGCAGACCGCCGACGCCGGAGTCGCTGGAGCGCTTCTTGGTGCCGGGCGGGATGTGCGGCAGGCCGTTGATGCCGTTGACCAGCGCGCCGCCCTCACCGGAGATGAACCGGTGCGGCACGGTGACGACAGTGGTCGGCACCGGCATCCGCCGTTCCTGCAACGCCTCGGTCAGCGAGGGCCGGCCCACGTCGTCGTCGGCGACCCCGATCACGATCTCCTCGGCGTCCAGCGCGAACGCGGCCAGCGCGGCGCCGTCCAGGATGAGGTGCGGGGCCCGGGTGAGCAGCACCTTGTCCTTCCAGCTCGCCGGCTCCCCCTCGGTGGCGTTGACCACCACCACGGCGGCGAGGTCCTGCCGCTCGCAGGACTCCAGCACCGCGCGCAGCTTGCGGGCGAACGGGAAGCCCGCTCCGCCCTTGCCCTTGAGGTCGATCGCCTCGGCGAGCCGCAGCAGCGCGGCCGGCTCCATCGGGCCGATCGGGCCGTGCACCTCCTCGTGGGCGAGCAGGTCGAGCCGGCCGAACTCGGCGAAGCCGGCGGTCAGGCGGGGCTCACCGACGCAGGCGACCGGCGGCACCGTCGTCCGCTTCACCGGGCCTCACCACGCAGCCCGGCCCAGTACGCCCCGTCGACCGCGTCCGCGTCGGCCTTCTTGCGGCGGCGGCCGGAGCGGCTCTCCTTGGTGGCGCGCATCGCCCGGCGGGAGGCGAGGTCGACGAGCGTCGGGGTGTCGTCGACGAACGCGTCGTCGTCGGCGGCGTAGCGGGCCGGCGGGCGCCAGTAGTCCGGCTCCTCCGGCACGTCCTCCTCGTCGCGGTGGCGCCGGCCGGTCCCGCTGCGCGGCTCGGCGGAGATCGGGCCGGCGGAGATCGGTTCGCTCGCCCAGCGGCGCGGGCTGTCCCACGGCTCCTCCGCCTCGTCGTTCGGGCGCGGCGGGGCCGAGTAGCGGGCCACCTCGGCCGGGGTGGCGTACCGGCCGTCGTCCGGCGGGGCGGAGTGGCGGCCACCGGTGTCCGGTGGCGCGGAGTGCCGGCCACCACTCTCCGGCGGCGCGGAGTGCCGGGCGGCGGTCTCCTCGTCGATCCGGGACCGCCGGATCACCCGTTCCTCGGTGTCGCGGCGGCGGGCGGCACGCCGCTCGGCGGGCGCCTCAGACGTCCGGGCGCGGCGGGCCGGCTCGGCCGGCTCCCCGGTGCGCCGCCGGGCGGCGGCGGCGCGGACCGGCTCGCGCAGCGACCCGGGTTCCGGCACCACGGGTACGGCGAACCGCTCCGGGTCGCGCCGCCGGGCGGTGCCGGCGGGCGCGGTCCATCCGGCGGTGGCCTCGGCCCAGCGGCCCTTGCCGGCGGCGCTTTCCTGCTTGCCGGCGGTCTTCCTACCCAGCAACGCCGCGAGGACGCCGGTGCGCTCCTCGCCTCTGCCGGCCATCGCCTTGTTCAACGCGACGGCCTGGTGTTGCTCGCGGCTGCGCTTGCCGAGGTGCACGGAGAGGCGCACCAGCAGCGCCACCACCACGAGCAGGACGCAGCCGAGATAGCTGAACACCACCCAGCCCTTCGCCGTCCGGCCGGCGTTCAGGCCGTGGAACAGGGCGAACGGCCAGGAGACGTACGCCATCGAGTGCAGCGAGCGCCAGAGCCACTTCGGACCGACGCCGGCGAACCGGACCCGGACCAGGCCCGTCCAGAGCACGCCCACCATGAGCAGCGCGGCGACGGTGCCCAGCCCGACGTAGAGGCCGTTGCCGCCGACGAACGGCACCACCGCGTCGGTGGGGCCGGCCCGGCCGATGGCGATCTTGGTGATGACGTGGAAGACCAGCCCGGCCACGCCGAGCACGCCGGTGGCCCGGTGCGCCGACTGGAGCAGCACCCGGTGCCGGATGAGCAGCACCAGCCGGTCCGTGGCGAGCAGCCCCAGCATCACGGTGAGGCTGAGCGAGACCAGGGCGATCACCCCGGCGAAGAACTCGGTGAAGAAGAATCCGTACGAGTACATGACGCCGCCGGCGCCGGCCAGCTCCACACCCGCCCACACGAGGCCGAGCGCGGAGGCGGTGAGTGCCACCATCGCGGGCTTCGACACGGTTCGGACACCACGACTGGTGGTGGCGGTCCGGACGGTCGTCGCCTTCTCGTTCTGCTGTGCCCGGGCCATCTGCTCCTCGATCGTCTCGCGGCGGCGCCCCCACCGGCCGACCCTGCTCCCACCTCAGGTACGGAGCGGCGGCCCGGACGGATCACCTCTGGTGGCGAATTTCTCGACCGGGTCCTCGAACCGTCCCGACCGGGCGCGCGTGTAGCGCCCGACGCAACGACGAATGCCCATGCGTTGACATTTCTTGCAACACACTCGTAACCTTGCGGAAAATTTCAGTGCTGACTGCAAGAAGTCGGCACTGCCCCTCTCCAGGCTCAACTCCCCACACCCCCGTACCCCCCGAGGAGTCCTGATGCATCGACGCCGATGCCGCGCCGCCGCGCTCGCCCTGGGCGTGGCCGCGAGCCTGCTCATCCCGACCACCGTGGCGGCACCCCCGGCCGCCGCCGCCCCCGCGGGCGGCAAGAAGGTCATCGTCCAGCTCTTCGAGTGGAACTGGACCTCGGTGGCCAGCGAGTGCACCAGCACGCTCGGCCCCGCCGGCTACGGCTACGTCCAGGTGTCCCCGCCGCAGGAGCACGTCAACAGCAGCCCGTGGTGGGTGTCCTACCAGCCGGTCAGCTACCGGATCGAATCCCGCAAGGGCACCCGCGCCCAGTTCCAGTCCATGGTGAACACCTGCCACAACGCCGGCGTCAAGGTGATCGTCGACGCCGTGGTCAACCACATGTCCGGCCAGGAGAACGGTGGGACCGGCTGGGCCGGCACGTCCTACGGCCACTACACCTACCCGGGCACCTACTCCGCGCAGGACTTCCACTACTGCGGTCGCAACGGCAACAACGACATCGCCAACTACAACGACCGGTACGAGGTGCAGAACTGCGAGCTGGTCAACCTCGCCGACCTCAAGACCGAGTCGGACTACGTCCGCAGCCGACTGGCCGCGTACCTCAACGACCTGCTCTCGCTCGGCGTGGACGGGTTCCGGCTGGACGGCAGCAAACACATGCCGGCCGCCGACATCGCGGCGATCAAGGCCAGGCTGTCCCGCCCCGCCTATCTGGTGCAGGAGGTCATCTACGGCGCGGGCGAGCCGGTGCAGCCGACCGAGTACACCGGCAACGGCGACGTGCACGAGTTCCGGTACGGCAAGGACCTGGCCCGGATGTTCAACAATGAGCGGCTCGCGTACCTGAAGAACTTCGGCCAGGCCTGGGGCTACCTGCCGAGCGGTTCGGCGGTGGTCTTCACCGACAACCACGACACCCAGCGCGACGGCGGCGTGCTCACCTACCGCGACCGCGGCGAGTACGCCCTGGCCAACGCGTTCATGCTGGCCTGGCCCTACGGCACCCCGGCGGTGATGTCCAGCTTCACGTACAGCAACCGGGACCAGGGCCCGCCCGCCGACGGCAGCAACAAGGTCAGGAACACCACCTGCTACTCCGGCTGGGAGTGCGAGCACCGCTGGCCGGTGATCGCCAACATGGTCGGCTTCCGCAACGCCACCGAGGGCGCGGCGGTCGCCAACTGGTACGACAACGGCTACCAGCACATCGCGTTCAGCCGGGCCGGCAAGGGCTACCTGACGCTCAACGACGAGGACTTCGCGGTGAGCGGCCGGTCCTACTACACCGGTCTGCCGGCCGGTCGCTACTGCGACGTCATCCACGGCACGTTCCGCAACGGCTCGTGCAGCGGCCCGGTGGTCACCGTGGACTCGGCGGGTTGGTTCGCCGCGACCGTCAACGCGCACGACGCGATCGCCATCCACGTCGGCGCGAAGGTGAGCTGACCTCGCCCGCCGGAAGGCCCCCGTGCCGCAGTTCGCGGTGCGGGGGCTTTCGGGCGGATAGAGTAGTTTTGTGCCTTTCGACCGGATAACCGAGCGGCGGATGCCCGGCTGGCTGTTCGCCGCGCTCGGCGTACCGCTGCTGCTGGCCACCGCGCTGCTCGTCGGTCGCGCGCTGACCGGCGCCCCGCCACCCGCGCCGGTCGCCGCCGCGCCCGCCGCCGGACCCTCGACCCCCGCCCGGTCGACGACGGAGCCCGTTCCGCCCGCCGCGCCCGCGCCGCCCGACCTGCCGGTGGTCACCTACGACCCGGCGCCGGGCGGCTTTCCCGCCGACCCGGCCCCCGCCGACACCCGGCCACTGCGCGAGGGCGCGCGGCCGAACGGCAAGGTCGCCGCGTACGACGCGCCCGGCGGCCGGCCGCTGGCCTTCCTCGCGCCGACGATCAGCGACGTCCGGCTGACCGTGCCGATCGTGCAACGCCGCGCCGGCTGGACCGCGGTGCTGCTCCCGTCGGCCAACCGCACCATCGCCTGGCTGCCCGCGGGCGGCTGGACCACGGTGGCGCTGCGCGACCAGATCGTCGTGCAACGGCGCACCCACCGGCTCACCTGGCTCCGCGACGGGCGCGCGGTCCACACCTGGCCGGTCAGCCTCGGCATGCCCGGCCAGCTCACACCGCTCGGCCGCACGTTCGTGCTCGGTCGCACCCAACCCCCGCAGGCCGTCTACGGCGGGGTCGACATCTTCGCCCTCGGCGCGGTCCCCGACGACCCGGACGCGGTGCCGACCGGCCTACGCGGCGCCCACATCGGGCTGCACTCCTGGCAGAACGACGACACGCTCGGCGAGGACGTCACCAACGGCTGCATCCGGCTCACCCGCAGCGCCCAACGCCAACTCCTCGCCGCCCTGGCCCCCGGCACCAGCTTCGTCGTCCTCCCCTGACGCTGGTCGAAGGAGGGGCCCCCGGTTAACAGGTGGGTGTGAGAGGGGGCCCCTTCTCTACCGCAGGCGTTAAGAGGGGGCCCCTCCTTCTATCCGAGCAGCCAGCCGTGGGACTCGGCCAGGCGGACGGCGTCGGCGCGGTTGCGGGCGCCGGTCTTGCCGATCGCCGACGAGAGATGGTTGCGGACGGTGCCCTCGGACAGGTGCAACGTGGCCGCCAGCTCGGCCACCGTGCCGCCGCCCCGGGCCGTGCGCAGCACCTCGGTCTCCCGCTCGGTGAGCGGGCTCGGCCCGGTGGCCAGCGTCTCGGCGGCCAGCGTCGGATCGACCACCCGCAGGCCGGCGTGCACCCGGCGGACCGCGTCGGCGAGCTGGCGGGCCGGGGTGTCCTTGACCACGAAGCCGTTCGCGCCGGCCTCCATCGCCCGGCGCAGGTAGCCGGGCCGGCCGAAGGTGGTCACCACCAGCACCCGGCAGTCGGGCAGCGCGACGCGCAGCGCCGCGGCGGCGGCCACCCCGTCCATCCCCGGCATCTCCACGTCGAGCAGCGCCACGTCCGGCCGGCTACGCAACGCCGCCGGCACCACCTCGTCGCCCCGGCTCACCTCCGCCACCACGGTGAGATCCGGTTCCAGCGACAGCAGCGCGGCCAGGGCGCCCCGGACCAGGGCCTGGTCGTCGGCGAGCAGCAGTCGGATCGTCCCGGTCACCCGCCGGCCCTCCCGTTCGGCTCCGGCGCCGTGACCCGCAGCAGGAAACCGCGCCCGCCGGGCGCCCGGGCCACCGTCACCGTGGCGTCCAACCGGCCCGCCCGCTCGCGCAGCCCGACCAGCCCGTGCCCGCCGCCCGCCGGCTCACCGGCCGGCCCCCGGCCGTCGTCGCACACCTCCACCGCCGCCGGGCCGACCCGGATCACGCAGCGTCGCGCGCCGCTGTGCCGCACCACGTTCGTCACCCCCTCGCGAACCGCCCAGCCGAACAGCTCGTCCCGCTCCGCCGGCAGCTCCGGCACCGCCTCGGGCAGTTCCGCGACGATGCCCGCCGCGGCCAGCGCCGAGCGGGCGCCGGCCAGCTCGGACGCCAGATCCACCCCGCGGTACGCCCCGACGGTGCCCCGCACGTCGGCCAGCGCCTGGCGGGCCAGCCGCTCCACGTCGGCGATCTCCACCGCCGCGCGGGCCGGGTCCAGCTCCAGCAGCCGGCCGGCCAGCTCGGCCTTCACCGCCACCACGGTCAGCGAGTGCCCGAGGATGTCGTGCAGGTCCCGGGCGGTGCGGGCGCGTTCCTCGGCCACCGCGAGCCGGTGGATCTCCTGCTGCGCGGCTTGGAGCTCCCCGTTGCGCTGGGCCAGCCGGCTCACCCCGAACATGGCGAACGAGGCGAGCAGCACCACGAAGACGAGGGTGCTCTCGGACTCCCAACCGGCCACCAGGTGCGAGGTCACCGGCGGGGTCGCCGCGGCCAGCACCACCACGACCAGGGACTCGACCGGCGGCAGCAGGAACACCGCGGCGGCGGCCACGAAGACCAGTGTGGTCAGCCAGTCGCCGTCGGTGCCCGGGATGCCGACCAGGCCGAGCGCGAGCAGCAGCGCGATCAACGACCGGGCCCGGCCGGCCGGGACCGGGCGGTGTCGTTGCCGCAGAGCGCGGCCCCACTCGAAGATCAGCACGTACGCCACGGCGAACGCGACCACGGAGCCGAGCCCGAGCAGCCGCCGCCCCAGATCCGGCTGGTGCAGCGCGGTGCGGAACGGGACGTTGAGGAAGAAGAGCCAGACCGCCGCCAGCAGCCAGCCGGTGAACCGCCAGTGGCGGTTCGCCGGCCGGACCCGCTCGGGCGTCGACGTCACGCCCACCACGCTAGTGCCGCCGTGCCCGCTCAGACGCGGGTGGTGTCGCGGCGGAACAGCCGGGTCGCGCCGAGACCGAAGAACGCGGTCCAGGCGGCCACGTTGCCGACCGCCGCCCAGTCCACGCCAGCACCGGTCAGCGGCGCGCGGGCGAGCTGGCCGACCCCGTACACCGGGGTGAACTTGGCGATCTGCTGCATCACGTGGGGCAGCAGATGGAGCGGAACGAACAGGCCGCCCAGCATGGCCAGGATGGCCAGCGCCGGGCCCATGAACTGCATGACGTTCTCGGCCGGGGCGAGGTAGCCGACGAACAGGCCGAACGCGGCGAAGACCAGCGAGCCGATCCAGGCGGTCAGGCCGGACTCCAGCCAGACGTGCGCCGGCAGCCGGACCCCGGAGGCGACGCCGACGGTGAACTCGACGAGGACGCCGAGCAGTCCGAGCACCATCGCGGTGGCCACCTTCGTCGCCACGTAGGCGGCGGGGCGCAGCGGGGTCAGCCGCAACTGGCGGCTCCAGCCCAGCGCGCGTTCGGTGGCGACGGCGGCGCCGGCGCTGGTGGTGGCCACCATGGCCGCGTAGACGGCCAGGCTGATCATGATCCAGCCGGTCACCGGCAGGCCGTTGTCGAGCGTCTCGCCGCGCGAGGGCAACCCGAAGAGGAGGAAGAACACCGCCGGCATGACCAGGATGAACATCAGCGTGCGGCGGTTGCGCAGCACCCGGCGGATCTCGATGGCGAGCACGGCGGCGGAGAACCCGCCCAGGGCGGGCGGCCGGCGGTCGGCCGGGCCGGACGCGGTGGTGGTGTCGGGCGAGGTGGTCGCGGTCATGGTGGGGCTCCCGGGCAGGTCGGTCAGGCGGCGGTCAGGGCGAGGAACGCGTCCTCGAGGTTGTGCGAGGTGATCTCCAGGTCCCGGGCGTCGGTCCGGGTCAGCAGGTGCCGGGCGACGACGTCGGAGTCCTCGCTGTGCACGAGGATCGCGTCGCCGCGTACCTCGACGGAGCGGACGCCGGGCAGCGCGGCGAGCGCGGCCTGGTCGGCGCCGGGCAGGGTGGCGCGCACCACCCGGCCGGCGGCCAGGTTCTTGATCTCGGCGGTGGTCCCGTCGGCGACCAGCCGCCCCCGCCGGACCAGCACGATCCGGTCCGCGTACGCGTCGGCCTCGTCCAGGTAGTGGGTGGCGAACAGGACGGTCCGGCCGGAACGGGCGTCGGCGCGGATGGCCTGCCAGAAGTCGCGCCGGCCCTCGACGTCCATGCCGGTGGTCGGCTCGTCCAGCACCATCAGATCCGGGTCGGGCAGCAGCGCGAGCGCGAAGCGCAGGCGCTGCTGCTGGCCGCCGGAGCACTTGCCCACCAGCCGGTCGGCGATCTCGGCGAGGCCGGCGCGCTCCAGCACCTCCGACACCGGCCGGGTGTGACCGTAGAAGTGCGCGGTCATCCGTACCGTCTCGGCGACGGTGAGGTCCTTGAGCAGGCCGCCGGTCTGCATCACGGCGGCGACCCGGCCGTGCCGGACGGCGTCGGCCGGGCTGCCGCCGAAGAGCCGGACCGTGCCGGCGTCCGGCCGGGCGAGCCCGAGGAGCATGTCCACGGTGGTGGTCTTGCCGGCGCCGTTGGGGCCGAGGAAGGCGACCACCTCACCGGGGGTGATCCGCAGGCTGAGCCCGTCGACGGCGGTCACCGGGCCGAAGGTCTTGGTGAGTCCGGCCAGTTCGACGGCCGGTGCGGTGTCGGTCATGCCAATCATGCTCCGGCGTACGACGGTCGGGCCCCCGGAGCACCCGTCACCCTCCGCCCGTGACATTTGTCAGGCGTAAGGAGGGGCCCCCTGTTAACGCCTCCGGTAGAGAAGGGGCCCCTTCTCAACGAGCCCGCCTGGGAGTGTGCGCCGCCGGGCCGGGTAAGCGGGGGTATGGGCGTACCGACCGGGCGGGTCGACACGATCGTGCTCATCCACGGCCTCTGGATGACCTCACGAAGCTGGGAGCGCTGGGCGGACCGCTACGCGGCTCGCGGCTTCCGGGTGCTCACGCCCGCCTGGCCGGGCATGGACCGCGAGCCGGCGGAGCTGCGGGCCGACCCGACGCCGATCGCCGGCCAGCGGATCACCCACATCGTCGAGCACTCCGCGGCGATCATCCGAGGGCTGCCCCGGCCGCCGATCGTGATGGGGCACTCGTTCGGCGGTCTGGTCGCCCAACTGCTGCTGGACCGCCGGCTCGGCGCCGCCGTCGTGGGCGTGCGTCCCGCGCCGGTGAAGGGTGTGCTCAAGCTGCCGTTGAGCACGCTGCGCTCCGGGTTCTCCATCCTGCACAACCCGGCCAACCGGCATCGCGCGGTGCCGTTCACCGCCGAGGACTTCCGGTACGCCTTCGGCAACACGCTCACCCGGGCCGCGTCCGACGCCGCCTGGGAGCGGTACGCCGTGCCCGGCGCCGGCCACGTGCTGTTCGAGGGATCGTTCGCCAACCTGGACCCGGACTCGGCCACCATGATCGACCGCAAGCGGGCCGACCGCGCCCCGCTGCTGATCACCGCTGGCGGCGCGGACCACGTCATCCCGCAGTCGCTCGCCGCCAGTCTGGCCAACCTCTACCGCAGCTCGACCGCGATCACCAGCTACCGGGAGTTCCCCGGCCGGTCGCACTTCGTCGGCGGCGAGCCGGGCTGGGAGGAGGAGGCCGACTTCGCGCTGGAGTGGGCGGTCGAGGCCGCGAACGAGTTCTCCCCCACGGTGGTCAGCGAGGCGCCTCGGCACTGAAAGCGGTCAGAGAACCACGAAGCGGGTAGGTTCGCCGAGCACGGTGGCTGCCCGGTTGAGGTCTGCCAGCCGTGCGGCAAGCGTCGCTGTGGCCAGGCGGGCCGGCAGGGCGGCGTTGAACTTGAGGCCGGCCAACGCCTTTTCGTCGACGGCGGGGAGACACAGCCGAACTCGGGCATCGGCGGTCAGGGCGTGCCACGCCTGCGGTGTGAGGTTCTCCCGCAGCCGGATGCTGTTGTCGTCGAACCTCTCCACCGGGTCGACGACCTCACCCAGCGTGGCGGTCAGGGTGGCGTTCGCTCGGAAGCCGGCCCAGGTCCACCAGCGTAGATCGCCGTGCTGGTCCCGCAGAATCACCGGTCCGCCCGGGTGCACCAGGTGGGCCTTCTCGGCCCTCGCCTCGGCCAGCCGGCCGGCCGCCCGGCGGGTGATCGACACCGGCGGGTCGGCACCCAGCAGCACCTCACGGACGGCGCGGTTCAGCTCGAAGCTCAGACAGGCCCAACTACCACCGCGCCATCGGGCACGCCCACCAGTGTCGGCCGGCTCGACGAAACAGCGCCGCCGGCGCCAGTCGATGTACGTGACACGCCAACGGTGACCCGCCAGCAGCAGTCGGCGGTCGCCCCGTACCTCCTCGGTGAGCAGGCTCGGATCGATCCGGCCGAGTTCCTGACGGCCGGCCAGCACGGTGAACTCCGGCGGGCCGGTGAAGACCGCGGTCAGCTCCATGAAGTGCCGACGACCGAAGCGCTGCTCGGCGGCCGGGCCGATGAACAGCATCCCGCTGTCCTGGTCGAGATAGCCGCGCTCGACGAGATGGCGGAGGATCGGTCGGGCACTCTGGTCGAAGGGCGCCAGCCCGTTCCACTCACGGGTCCAGAGTTGGTCACCGACGCGATGCTCCTGTAGGCAGAGCGCGAGCATCTGCTGGGCGACGATGTGCCTCGGCTCGGGTGGTGCGGTCACCGGTTCCACCCAGCCCCGTGACCAGAGCAGCAGGAGCGCCGCAGCTTCGGTCAGCGCGTCCCCGTCGAGGGTCAGGAACAGGCAGTTGCGGCTCGTCCCGGGTCGGCGGCCGGTGCGGCCCAGGCGTTGCAGGAACGAGGCGACCGTGGCGGGGGCGTCGATCTGGATGACCTGATCCAGGTCGCCGACGTCGATGCCCAGCTCAAGTGTGCTGGTGGAGACGATGACGCAGTCCCGCGCCTCGCTGAACGCCTGCTCGGCGCGGCGGCGCTCGTCGGTGGAGAGCGAGGCGTGCGACAGGAAGGTGGTGATGCCCTTTCCGCGCAACAGCTGACCGAGTTCCTCGACGGTCTGTCGGGACTCGCAGAAGACCAGCCGTTTCTTCCCGTGGTGCAGGCCGGCGATCACCGTTGCCGCGTTGTGCAGCGAGCCGACGTAGTCCAACTCGATGTCACCTGGCGGCGGGCCGTCGGGCACCGCCGCAGGGGCCGGGGCGACGACCTGGGCTCGCCGGTGACCTGCACCAGTTCCCTGGAGCCAGGTCAGGAGTTCGGCGGGATTGCCGACGGTGGCCGACAACCCGATGCGCTGCAACGACCGGCCGGCGACCCGGCTCAGCCGTTCCAGCACGGCCAGCAGATGCCAGCCCCGGTCGTCCCCGGCGAAGGCGTGGACCTCGTCGACGACGACGGCGTGCAGGTCGGCGAAGAGGAGCCGGTGGTCGACCCGCGTGCTGACCAGCATGGATTCCAGCGACTCGGGGGTGGTGAGAAGGATGTCTGGGCGTTCGTGGAGGATCGCCTGTCGCCGGGACGCGCTGACGTCGCCGTGCCAGGTCGCGGCTCGTCGGCCGAGCCAGCCCGCGTACTGCTCGATCCGTGGTTGCAGATTGTTGAGCAGCGCCTTCAGCGGGGCGAGGTAGAGCACAGACGTGCCGGTCCAACGGTGCTCCCCCATCCGGCTC
Source organism: Micromonospora sp. NPDC050980 (assembly GCF_040653835.1). Taxonomy (NCBI): domain Bacteria; kingdom Bacillati; phylum Actinomycetota; class Actinomycetes; order Micromonosporales; family Micromonosporaceae; genus Micromonospora; species Micromonospora sp. NPDC050980. The sequence continues at coordinate 128,228 of NZ_JBFAGS010000006.1, forward strand.
AGCAGCGGGAACAGCGCGGCCTCGGTCTTGCCTCCGGCCGTCGGGGCCAGGAGCAGCGCGTCCGATCCGTCGCGTACCGGCGCGACGGCGGCCCGCTGCATCGGGCGGAGGTCGCGCCAACCGAGGGTGTTCACCATGTGGTGCAGGACGACCGGGTCGAGGTCCGGCAGCATGTCAGAGCGGCAGTTCGATGTCGTCCGCCGAGGCGGCGGCGTTGCGCTCGACCTCGGTCAACTCGTCGGCGCGCAGCGTCAGCTCGTAGTGGCGGCGTGGGTCCCAGTCCGGGAACTGGTCGACCCGGTCGAACACGTCGGCGACCAGCTTTTTCAGGTAGACGCGGGGGGCGACACCGACCTGGCCGCCGAGTGCTCCGGTGACGGCGCCGGCCAGCGCCGAGAGGTAGGCGTCGTCCACCCGGGACTCGACCGCAGGGCTGCCGTAGATCGCGCGGACCCGCTGGCCGAGTTCGACGAGTGCGTCCGCCGTGAAGCCGGGTAGCCGTAGTTGGGTGGCGCGGGGGTTGTCCCAGCGGGGTTCGGGGTCGAAGTGCGTGGCCAGCCGCTGGGCGAGCGGCGCGAGACGCTGCACCCCCTGCGGTCCGTCGAAGAAGGCCGGGGTGCCGGTGATGACCAGCATCAGACCCGGGAATCGGTCCGAGTGCACCTCGTCGATGAGCTGGCGCAGCGAGTTCAACGCCTTGTCCCGGGCGTCGGAGCGCACCCGTTGCAGCGTTTCGACCTCGTCGAGCACGATGAGCAGCCCTTGGTGTCCGCTGTCGCGCAGGACGGTCAGCAGCCCCCGCAGGAAGCTCAACGCGGCGTAGTGGTCGAGGTCGCCCTTGACTCCGGCGACCCGACGCGCGGACGCGGCGACGTGTGGTTGCCCGCCCAGCCAGGCGGCGAGACCATCGGCGGTGCGGTGATCGCCACCGGCGGTGGCGGCCCGGTAGCCGCGCAGAGCCGCCGCGAATCCCGGGGTGCTGCGGGAGATCTCGCCCAGTCGGCGCTCCAGCAGATCGCTGACCGCCCGGTCGAGCGCTTCCGCGTCCTCCTCCGCGATCGCGCCGCCGGCGAGGGCGTCTTCCTCCAACGCGAAGATCCATCCGTCGAGGACGGGCCGGAACGCGCTCGGTGCGAACTGTTCGGTGCTCAGGTGCTCGACCAGCCGGCGGTAGACTGTCTCCATCCGGTGCAGGGGCGTCTCCAACTCGGAGATCTGCACCTCGGCGGTGGCGAACCCACGTCGCTTGGCGCGTTCGGCCAGCCACCGCGTGAAGAAGGTCTTACCGGCGCCGTACTCGCCGCGGACGGCCTTGAACACGCTGCCTCCACCGGCGACCCGGTCGAGGTCGTCGTCCAGAGCGGCGGTGAACCGGTCCAGGCCGACCGCGAGCGCGTCGAGCCCGTTGCTCGGCACGACACCGCGACGCAGCGCGTCGACGATGTCCCGGCGACGGCGAGCCGAGACCTCGGCGGTCACGGCTGCTCCAGATCGAACTGCTCGATCAGCAGCCTGCGGTCGAGCAGGACGGTAACCCCGTCCGGATCGATGGTGATGACCGGATATCCCTCGACCTGCAACAGCCGACGCAGGACGGTGACGGTGCCGGTGATGCGGTGCGCCGGCACGCCAGCACGGGCGGCGAGCGTGTCGACGGTCGCCCGGTCCCCACCGGCGAGCAGGGTGCCCAGCAGCGCGGCGACGCGCTCGTCGGACAGCGGCATCCGGGGATCTCGCCGCTGGGCGTACCGATCGCTGGCGAGCAGCGCCCGCACCAGGTCCGGCGCAGCCGGGGCGGGCGGCGACGCCGCGGGCGCAACGGTCACCGGCGCGAGGTCGAACAGTCCCTCCGCCTGCGGTTCGGCGTTACGCCCGGACCGCCGGCGGCCGGTCTGCGGCGGTGCGGACGGCGGGTCGACGGTTTCGGCCAGCGGCTCCCGCCACCACTCCGGGCTGGCGACCGGCGCACCGGCCCACCCCGGCACGGCCCGGTCGTCGCCGGCGGCCAGGACGAGCAGCGGGATGACGGCCTCCGCGGGTGCGGCACCGCCGTGGTAGCCGGCCTTGCGTGGCCCGTACCGGACCTCCTCCCGCCAGGGCAGGACGACCGAGCCGCCGCCGAGCGCCACCCGGCTGCCGCTCACCGCGATCTCCGCGTCCGCGGTCGGGCCGGTGGCCGGCCGCCAGCGATTCTCGCTGCTGGTGCTGGGCAGGACAACCGACTCGGGCCCCCGGTCGACCACGTGGCCGTGATCGGAGGTCAGGACGATCACCCGGTCGGTCGCGGCGGCCAGCAGGTCGCCCACGGCGGTGACGGTGTCCGCGCCCCACACCACGGTGCCCGGGTCGCTGCGGTCCAGCGCATCGTCGATCGTGTTGACCACGGCGGCGACGACCGGGACGGATGCGTCCTCGACCGCAGCCCGCACGTCCGGGTCCAGGGCTGCGCCGGCACCGGCGCGCAACGCCCCCTTGTGCAACAGTCGCCCGCTGGGCCACCGTCGCCGGAACGCCTTCAGCTCGGCCTGCTGACCTCCGGTGGAGATCCGGCCGCTCAGCAGGCTGCATCGGCTGGCTTCGGTGACGGTGGGCAGCGCGGCCAGCACTCCGGTGCGGGGCCCGCCGTCGGGCGTGAGTTCCACCCACGTACCGCTGCTGGTGATGGACTCGGCCAGTTCGGTGGCCGCGGCGACGCCCATGCCGTCGAGCACGAGCAGGAGCACCCGCCGGCCGTGGTCGAGGATCGGTTGGACCACGCGGTCGAGCACGTCCTCGACCCGCAGCAGCGCGCCCGGCTCGACCTCGGCGCTGGTCGCGGTGGCGAGCAGGGTGGCGAACTGCTGGTCGTGCCGGGACCGGCGGGCGTCCACGGCGCGGTGCAGCAACCGGTAGGCGTCGGCGATCTGCGGGTCGGTGTCCCCGGCGAAGATGTCCAGCCGGGCGCGGTCGACCCAGCCGTCCTCCCGGGCCTGCCGGTGCACCGCGTCGAGCATGGTCACCGGTGCGGGGCCGTCGGCGTGGTGCAGCCAACGCAGCAGCCGGAGCGCCATCCGCGCGGTTTCCACCCGGCGCGGTTCGCCGGCCCGGTGCTCCTCGACGGTGGCGAGCGCCGACTGCGCGCGGATGACCGCGGCCGGTTGCGCCGAGCCGCCGGCCGGCACGGCGAGCCGCACCCCGGCGGCGAAGGCCCGCAGCCGGTGGGCGAATCCGCTGGGCAGCACGGTGGACGCTCCGAGCAGCGTGCCGATGCCGATTTCGGCGGCGATCGTCTCGGCCCGCCGCAGCATCCGCATGGCCTCGGCCCGGCCCCGGTCGCCAGAGTCGACCGTGCGGTAGACCCATGCCTCGGCGGCCTGGTGCAGCCCTTCGGCCTGGTGCGGTGACAGTCGCAGCCCACCGAACCATGGCTCCAGGCGGGTACGCCCCACGGCGGTCTCCACCTCGGCCGCGCGGCCACCGGCGGTGGGCCAGAGCAGCCCGGCCAGCAGTCCGAGCGGGATGACGTCCACTCCGTGCCCGGCCCGGACGGCTGCCATGATGGGCACGGCGGACCGGCCGGCGGTGCTCGTCAGGTATGCCGTGATCCCCTCGGCCACGGTGTCCGGCAGCGTGGTGAACCGGAGCTGGCGGCGGGCGTCGGCGCTCCACTGCACCAGGCCGCTGTCGTCGAGTTCGGCGGGGGGCAGATCGAGCAGCTCCGCGGTCAGGCTGCGTAACGCGTGGTCCCGGGTGAGGACCGCACCCGGCGGCACCGGCCAGCCCGCGGCGGGGGCGTGGTCGGTCAGCGCGTCGGCGACCCAGCGTCCGACCCGGACCAGGGTGGGATCCAGGTCCTTCACGCCACCGAACATCTGCCGGACCAGGTCCCACGGATCGATCTTGCGGACTCTTTGCCGGCTGAGATGGGCGAGGAGCCCGTCGCCCAACTCGCTGTCGGTCAGCTCGGTCAGCAGCACCAGGCGCTCCCCGTCGGCGCGGTCGTGCAGGGCGGCGCGGGCGGCGAGCGGAGTGGGGCACGCGACCACCCGGACATGGGTGCCGTCGACGGTGAGCACCGGATCGGCCGGCCATTCGGGGCGGGCCGTCAACGCGATCGCCTCGGCCGCGTCGCCCTCGGTTAGCCATGCCTCGACCTTTCGCCGGACCGAGTCCGGCTGGGCGACACCGACCGGCGCGCTCATGCTTGCGTCCCGGCGGAGCCGGCCCGGGGACCACGGCGGGCCCGGCGGGTCACCGGATCTCCCAGGTGACGACCACCCGGCGGCCTGCGGCGATCTCGGCTTCGATCTCGGCGGCGACCTTCGTCCAGTCGGCCGGGTCGGTGATCTCGTGACGCCGGCGCTGGTTCGCGACCAGGCTTGCGCCGGTCACCTCGCCGCCGCCGGGGGCGGTGACGGCCCCGGCGTCACCGACCGGGACCGCGTCGGAGGCTTCATCAACCGGGGCCCGGGTGCCCTGCTGCTTCGGCACCTGGTGGGCGCCGCCGAGGACGGGTCCGGCGGGTGCGGGCTCGACCGGCGCCGTCGGCAGCTCGGCGAGCAGCGCCGCGGACGCGGCGGAGGCGGTATGGAATGCCTCGACGAGATCCTGGCCGTGCTGTTCACGTCGGGCGACGTCCCGGAGCCGCCCGATGACCTCGCTGGCCCGCTGGTCGTGGCCAACCCGCGCGGAGATGGCCCGGAGCAGCGGCCACTGCGGGCTTCCGGCCAGTTCGCCGGTGAGTGTGCCGGCCTGGCTGAGCACCGCGCCGACGGCTTGGTCGTCGACGTCGCCCAGGTCGGCCCGGGCCACCATCTCGACCAGCACCACGTCGTCCCGTTCGGTGGCGACGTCGGTCACGAACCGGTACGCCCGTCGGGCGGTGGCGAGTCGACCGGTGGCGGCCGTGACGTCCAGGCCCAGCACGTCGGCGTGTGCGGTCAGCACGTCGACCAGGCTGCCGGCGGCCTTCTTCCGCTCACGCGCCTGCTCGCGCAGGGCGTCGGCGAGTTTGCCGAGGTTGGCGGGGGTGCGCCAGGCGGGAAGCACGCCACCGAAGATCGCCGCGCCTCGACTCACCGCGCTCGACCAGTCCGCTTCGCTGGGCATGGGAGGGTGCCGCAGCTCCATGTCGTCCCGGACCGCGGCGAGGTGGGGCACGTCGACCTTAACCTCGTGCTGGTACCAGGCGAGTTGCTGGTCCAGCCCGAAGGCCATGATGATCAGGTTCTGCAGTTCCCGGTCGAATCCGAACGCGTCGGGCTCGTCGATGAGCTCACGCAGACGTGAGACGGGAAAGCGGTCGGTGTATCCCTCGTTGGCGGCGGCCTGGAGGAAGTGTCGACTCCATCGCGAGGTGGATGTGGTCAGCACGTACCGGCCGTCGATGTATTCGCCGAGCCGCAGGTTGTTGCAGACCCGCCGGAGGGTCCGCTGGTCGACCGGGTTGGTGACGGTCACGCCGCGGGTCGGGTCGGCGGCGGCTCTCCGGGCGTACTCCAGGATTTTGGCCAGTTCGCCTCGGGTGACGGGCTTCTCGTCCTCGGGCATGGCCGGGCGGCCGGGGTAGGACCAGGCGAGCAACTCGCCGGTGAGATTGGCGAACGCCTCGGTGAGGGTGCCGCCCCGGGGGTCGCCGATGTGCAGGCCGTCGGCGAGGGTGTGGAACACGCTGATGGTGTCGTCCTGCACGTCCGACCCGCGGGAGGTGGCGGACCCGTACGCCTGCATGAGCGCGCCTGTCAGGGTGCTCCGTAGCTGGGACTGGCGCTGCTGGAGGTAGACCTTGCCCTGTTGCCGGTCGGCCAGCGGCCAGTCGGCCGCCAGCGAGTTGAGCCGGTCACCGGCGCCGTTCAACAGATAGTTGATCTTAATGAGCTGGCCCACTTTCGCCATCAGCTCATCGGTGAGATAGAACGGCAGCCAGAAGACGGTGCGTGAGCCGCGCTCCAGCCGCTCGATCCGGGCCAGGTCGGCGTTGCGCTCGTAGCCCTGCGGGTCGAACGGGTAGTCGATGATCACCCGCCATGCCTCACCGGTGGCGATCAGCGCCGGGGCCGGCATGGTGTCCGGGTCGCGGACGTTGCCGAACTTCACCTGCACGGTGTGCGACCGGCCACGCCAGGCCCGGGTGTGCAGCAGCTCGCCGAGCTGCCCGTCGACGCCGACGATGCCCATCTCGGCCGTTACCAGGTCGCGGATGAGCTGCTGCCGGACGCCGGTGGTGCTGGTCTCCTGTTCGGGCACCAGGTCGAGCAACTTGTCGTAGTCGACGGTGTGCAGCTTGAGGCTGACCACCGGATCCGGGGTCTTGGTCAGGTGCAGCTCGCCCGCGGCGTCGGCGACCCGCTCAAGCCGGTTGATCACGATGGTGCGCTCGTAGCCGGGAATCGGTGAGGTGATCGAGCCGAAGTTGAGCGCGTGCAGCTTGCCGGCGGTGAGGTTGTGCAGGGCAGGCACGTCGGGCACCAGGGCACCGAGCAGCACCGTCTTGATCAACTTGTCGTCGAGCTGGAACTGCTGGTGCCCGGCCGCCGCGTCCTCGCCGATGTCGTTGAGCTTGAGCAGGATCGGCCGCAGTTTCTGCGTGTAGAGCGTCCGGGCGGACTGGAAGAGCTGCTTGAGTTCGGGCCGGTCGGGCAGCTCGCCGTGCAGGACCAGGGGGTCGAAGAGCGCGGCCACCCCGATCAGGTCGTTGACCCGCAGGCTGTCCCGGCGGATGACGAGCAGCTCGGTCATCACCTTCAACGCGGTCCGCTCCCGCTGCAACGCCTGCGACAACGCGACGAGCGTGGCCACCAACGCCGGCGAGAACGGGTAGAGCTTGCGGAAGGCAGCGGCATCGGAGCCGATCCCGGCGTCACCGTACTGCGCGCCGAGCAGCAGCGCGTCCCATACCTCCCGGTTGCCCCGCACCGCGGCGAAGGCGTTGTCGATGACCGCCCGTCCCTCGTCGGTGAGCGGCTTGAGCAGGCGCTTCTCGGTGATCTCGGGCAGGTTGGTGTCGGCGAGGACGATCTCACCGAACCGGCCCTGGACGCTGCGCATCACGTGCGCCAGCGCCTCCCGCTCGGTGCCGCCGACCTGCGGGCCGAGGAATTCCTCCAGGTTGCGCTGCCGGGCGACGAACGAGATCAGCGGCAGCGGGCGGGTGGCGTCGGCCGACTCGATGAGCTTGTTGAGCTTGGCGCCCTCGGTGTTGACGAAGGTGTGGTCGCTGATCTTCGTGGAGAGCCAGAGGATCAGCTCGTCCAGGAAGAGCACCAGCGCGTCGTACCCGAGCGCCTTGGCGTGCCGGGTGATCACGGCGAGGCCGGTGTCCAGGTCGAGGTATTCCCCGCTGCGGACCGCGCCGGTGAAGAACGTGCTGGTCAGCGCACTGACCAGGCGGTCCCGCTGCTCGGTGCCGGGCGGCTCCGCCGCCGCGGCGGCGTAGATCTCGGGGGTCCAGCCGGTGGCGCGGGCGATGTGCGAGGCAAGACCGCCGCCGGCGGCCGTGGGCGCGCCCCCGCCGTCGCGCAACGCGGCGAAGAAGGCGTCGTCGCCCATCCGCGCGCGCAGCCGCGCGGCGTCGTCGAGCAGCGCGTCCGACCGGTGTACGGCCGGGACGGGCGCTTCCGGGTGCAGCCGGGTGATCTGGTTGAGGTAGCCCTCCAGGACCGCCTGTTCGACGGAGCGCGCGTCGAGCATGTGGAAGGTCAGGGTGAGCAGGGTGCGGTCGCGCAGCCACGGGTCGGCGGTGAGTACCGGCTCGGCCAGGCCGCGCACCTCCCGGGCCTCCGGGTTGTGCTGGAGGATCTCCCGCAGCACCGCCATGAAGTGTGACTTGCCGGAGCCGAACGAGCCGTGCAGGAACATCGCCTGGGAGCGGCCGGTGGTCACCGCGTGGCCGATCCGGCGCAGCGCGTCGGCGAAGTTGTCCCGGAGCTGGTCGGTGACGACGTACCGACGCAGGTCGGCGCCCTCGGCGGCCCGGACGACGAAGTCTCCGTCGCCGACCGAGACCGGAATGTCGATCACGTCCCGTAGCAGGGTCATGCCACTCCTCGCACTGCCGCTCCCCCCGGGGTGACACCCCCGTCACCGACAACCCGCCGATCCTACGGGTTGACCGCAGCGGGTCCCAGCCGATGCGGCGGCCGGTCAGTCACGGACCGCCGCGATGAAGATCAACCACCGGCTCGGCACGCCGACGAAGTCGCCGGCTCGCCGGTCACCGGCGCCCCAGCCGGCGGGCGCAGGGTCCGTCGTGCTCGGCCCGAAGCAGGCAGCGCCGGCCGCCGGGCATCCGCAGGTCGCAGAAGACCCGATGGTGTACGCCCTGCTCGTCCTCGGCGGACACGGTGGTCTCACCGGTGTCGCTCTGCGGCAGGACGAGGGCCCAGCGGGCCACCAGCCGGGCGAGCCGCTGCGCGGCGGGCAGGTCCGGGGCGACCACCGGCAGGTGGATCACCCATCGCTCGCTCACCGCACGCTCCGATGCCCGGACCCCTGAAGCTCGGCGAGGTGGACCCGGGACTGCTCGGACTGCCAGTCGCGCAGCGCGTCCCGGATCCGCTTGTACTCCTCCTGGCTGCGGACCAGCGCGTCGTGGGCCTCGGAAAGCTCGCAGGCCACCCGTTCGAGGAACAGCCGCACCTCGTCCGGGTCGAGGCCACGGCGGGTCCACCGGAAATTCCGCTGCCGCACCTGGGTCGGGTGCAGCGGCCGGCAGGACGCCGACCGGTAACAGGTGGAGCCGCCGACCGGCCTCGGCCGCTCCGCGCGCTCGCGCCGCCGAAAGAAGACCCGCATGGAGAGACCACCTCTCGATCCTGGACGTCGTCTGGATGGGTGGGCCCGTCGGCCCGCCGCGCGCCGACGGACCCACCCGCACCTGCCACCGCAGCCTTCGCTCAGCGGTACGACAGCAGGGCAGCTCGCGGCCCCTGACCTGGGCTGATCCACAGTGGCCGCGAAGGCAGTAGAGCAGCACTCCATGCTGATTGCAACGTCTCAATAGTGAAGTGGCTTGCGGGGCGATCTTTTGCGAGGGGACGCTCTGTAACTTGTCTATTGCTAGGTGAACATCAGGCCGCTTTAATTGGTCGAGAGTTCGTCCACGATGAACGATGTGAGAGGCCCGGCAGTGTCACAGACCGTCACTGGATCGACCATGCTCCGCCGCCAGATCGGCCGGAAGTTCGAAGCACTCCGCAAAGCCGCCGGCCTCACCATGGACCAGGCCGCCGAACAGCTCGACCGTGCCCGCGCGACGCTGCACCGGATCGAGAACGGCGCCGAACACGTGCGCTTCCGCCAGGCCGACGTCAAGGAGATGCTGAACCTCTACGGCGCTTCGGGCGAGGACAGCGAGCTGCTTCTGGCGATGACCGCCGCCACGCGGGAGAACAAGAACTGGTGGCACGACTACGTCGGCTCCGGCCTGCCCAAGTGGTTCCAGCTCTACATCGGCTTGGAGGGATCAGCCTCCACCATCCGGCAGTACGAGGCAGAGTTGGTGCCGGGGCTACTTCAGACCCGAGCCTATGCCGAGCACCTCTTCGGCATGCCGGGCGGCGCGATCAACCCGAACGACGATCAAGAGCGACAGCGCGCGGTACAGCTACGCCTTCAGCGTCAGGCGCTGCTGACACGCTTCGCCGCGCCGCAACTCAGTGTGATAATCAACGAAGCCGTACTGCGTCGACAGGTTGGCGGTCCCGCACTCATGGCCGAGCAGCTTCAGCAGATCATCAAGGCAGCGGAGCTACCGAACGTAACGGTCCGAATTCTGGATTTTTCCGCTGGACTGCACGCCGGAGCGATGGCCGGCGCGTTCTCGATCCTGGATTTCCCACTTGACAGCAAGGGCCAGACCGTTGAGCCTCCCGTGACATATCTCGAAGCTGCGACGGGAGCCATCTACCTCGACAGGCCCCACGAGACCGAGGCATACGACGCCATCTGGGCAGACATGACAGCTCGGGCACTCGACGAATCCCGGACACGCGCGTTGATCAACGAACTGATTGAGGAGTACACCCATGGTTGACCTTGTCGGTGCGATCTGGCGCAAATCAACTCGCAGCAACAACGGCGGCAACTGCGTCGAGGTCGCTGACAACCTCGCTGACCTCGTCGGGGTGCGTGACAGCAAGGACCCGGCGGGGCCGGTCCTCACGTTCGCGCCCGAGACGTGGGTGGCCTTCGTGTCAGGGGCCAAGCAAGGCTCGTACCACCGCTGATCGGAGCCGTACCCCTCGGGCGCTGGCCCGCACCAGCCGGCACCCGAGCCCCGCTTCCTCGCCGGTCGTACCGCTCTCGATTGCGACGCGGCCCGCCGTGCGGTTGTTTGACAGCGACCGCCCCCGGTCCGACCATGTGCCGATGGTTTCCGATGAGTTGAGGGCCAAGGCGGTCGCGTTGCGCGCCTCGGGGCGTACCCCCAAGCAGATCGCGCGGGAGTTGGGCCTCACCCGCGCGGTGGTCGGCCCCCTGGTCCGCGGCGTCGCCGTGGAACGGCCCGGGCGGAGCCGGCCCGCCGACCTGCCTCTGCTCGGATGCTGGATCAGCCCCGGGTGGAGCGAGGGTCTGCTCATCGAGGACCGTCCGGACGACTGGGTGGACGTCGCCGACGACGGATCGATGACTGAGACGGCTGGTCTGACCAGCGTGTTGGTCGCCCGCCGGGAGGGTGACCGGGTGAGCCTGGCCGGCTTCCTGGTGGACACCTACTGTCTCGGGGCGAAGAACGCCCTGCCGCCCAGCACCTTCGACGAGCGGGACGTGTCCGCGTTCGCCGACGATTTCTTCGGCAGCTACGCCGCGCTTCCGCTGGCCGCGCCGATCGACCTGGCGCGGCATCTCGTGTTCGGTGCCGTCGAGTACGCCCGTGGCCTCGGGTTCGACCCGCATCAGGACTACTACGCGGCGGCCGGTCACCTGGGCGAGTGGCAGCCACCGAGCCGGATCACCTTTGGCCGCGACGGTAAACCATTCTTCCTCCAGGGGCCGAACGACAACGCCGCGCGGATCATGCGGACGCTTGACCGCTCGGTCGGCGCCGGCAACTACCACTTCACCGCCGTCGTCGGCTGACAGCTCCCGAACTGTCGACTCGGCTTCGACCTTGGGACGGCCGGGCTCGTTCAGCGCCCGGCCGTCACAGCCGCCGGAAGCTCCGCGAAACGGGTGGCTCTCGTCCACGCCCGGTCCCGCCACTGGCAGTGCCGCAAGACCTCGGCAGGCTCTTCGGTGACGGTGAACCCCTCGAATCGGTCATCGTCGGTGAAGTGCAGGAACGCCACCACCCGCGAGTCGAACAACCAGAAGTCGTAATCCGGCAGTGCCAGCTCTGCCGCCCGTCGCCGCCCGAGATAGCGGATGTCCTCGCCCGCCGCCAGGTTGTGCGGCGTCACCGACATTTCGAACCGGAGGTAGTCGCTCGGGGGCTCATCAATGACCCGAACCCGCTCCACGGTCTTGCCCGTCGAGGTCTCCGTCTGCATCAGATCAAGCCAGGACCGGAGCCACTCGATGCCCGGATCCGCACCGGCAAGGAACGCCTGGAACGGCTCGTCCTCGGAGGGGAGCCCGTACGACCGGCGGACCTCCAGCTTGAACGCAGCGTGTTCGAAGTCTTCGAAGAGACGCTGGAAGGCGTCTGGATCATCGATGAGCGTCCCCATCTCAGCCCTTCTTCCCGAACCGAAGCTTCATCGTTCCTCCTCCAACGGCGCTACAGAGATTGAAAGGTCAAGGTTCGAGCTATCTCGGTGGCTCGGGTTCGAGGGTCATGCCGGTGCTGGCGAAGAAGCCGGCGAGGAGATCGGTCTGTTGCTGACACGCGCGTAGTCGACGTTTGACCAGTTCGGCGAGGTGGTCGACACCGCGGGCGGCGGTGTTGGTCAGGCCTCGTTTCATCCAGCGCCAGACGCCTTCGGTGGGGTTGAGGTCCGGAGCGTAGGCGGGTAACCGGATCACGGTCAGCCACGGCCGAGTGGCGATCAGGGCCTGCATGCGGCGGCTGACGTGGGTGTTCAGGTTGTCCCAGATCAGCACCATCGGTGCCTGTAGACGCTGGTGGGCCTGGTCGAGGAAGGCGATGTAGTCGTCCTCGCTGAAGCTACCGCGTTCGCCTGTACGACCACGGTGCAGCCGGGTTCGCCACATCAACCGGCCTCGCTGTCCGGGCTTGAGGCAGACCAGGCCGGCGATCGAGACCCGGCCGGAGCCCTTGCCGGAAACCTCGACCACCGGCGTGTGCCCCCGCCGGGCCCACGTCTTGGCCACCGGCGGTCGCATGACCTGGCCTGCCTCGTCCTGGAAGCAGATCCAGGCGTCTTGCGCCGCCGCTAACCTCTTACCGACGGCCACCGCCCGCGCTGCCAGCCGGTGATCGCTTCGGGATCGCGTTCGATCGCCCGACGAGTGGGAACCTGCTGGCTGTACCCGATGCGATGCAGCAGATAGGACACTCCGCGCAGCGTGTAGGAGACGCCGAAACGGCGCTCGATCATCTCGGCCACCCGCGCGAGGGTCCAGCGGGCATCGTCCCAGCCGTGCACGATTGGCCCTTCGTCGAGCATCCCGGCCAGCTGTTTTAGCTGCTCAACCGAGAGTTTGCAGTCCGAACCGCCCGGCCCGGCCGACGCCAGAGCCTCCGTTCCGCCAGCAGTCCACTGCCGTCGCCACAGACGCACCGACTTCTCGGAAACCCGCAGCTCAGAAGCGATCTGCGCGGTCGGTACGGACCTCCCGAACATGGTCGCGGCTTGGATCCGGACCTTCTCACGCCGGACCCGGGCTGCCGCGTTCATGCCACCACCAGCCGGATATCTCATACCTCCGGCCTACCGCCCCCATCGACCCAAATCACGCAGACACGCCGACGGACGTCAGCCCTTCAACCTCTGTAGCCACGGATAGTAGTCAACCGCTCACGAGGCATCAATTGGACTCCCCACCGCTGGATGCCCGCCGTTCAGGGCAGTTCGGGTACGCCCCGCAGCAGCGCCAGCGCCGACCGGTCGGAGCTGAGCTGCGCCAACTCCGTGTCGATGAACGTGGTGAAGAAGTCGGCCGGTGACCCGCCCAGGAATGCCTGCTGCTTCTCCGTGTGCCACTGGTGCAGCCACGGTTCGATCTCGGCCAGCCCGGCGAGCAGCGGCAACAGCCGGTGCGCCGGCCACAACTCCTGCGTCCTGCGGTCGAGATAGACGGCGGCGAGCGCCTGCGCCTGGGCGAGGTGGTCCCACCCGGCCCAGCCGAGCAGCTCGCTGCCGTCGCTGTCCCGCCCCGCCTGCGGATACGAGATGAACCGTTCCTTCGGCACGTCGAGCTTGCCGCGCGCCTTCCAGTACGACGACCGCACGAAGTCCGCCGACGTGTACTTCGGCGGCACCGGGACCTCCACCTTCTCGCCCGCGTCCTCCCGCCGCTGCAACGCCCACGTCCGCTCCCACTGCGCCCGCTTGCGCAGCCCCGCCGGCTTGTAGCGCTGCGCCGGCAGATACGGCACGTGCTCCTCAGCGACCAGCCCGCCGAGCGTCCGCGTCAGGTCGTAGCTGTCGTGCCCCACCCACAGCTCCAGCACCGCCAGGAAGTCCTGATCGGAGCCGACCCGCTCGGCGAGCTGCGCCACCGACAGCGGCGTGGGGGTGCCGCCCCACAGCTCGGGCGCTTCCAGCCGGTCGAGCAGCCACTCCCCCAGCGCGGCCTTCTGCATCTTCTCCCACCCGTCGGTGGACCAGCGCCGCTTGCACTCGGGCCGCTCGATCAGCCCGATGTGCCGGTTCGCCGCGATGATGGCGATCCGCCGTTCCACCAACGACCGGTACGCCGCCGGCCAGTGCGCCGCCGGCCGGTCGATCGGCTTCGACCCGTGCCGGTTGAACCACTCGGTCTGCGCCCCGCTGGTGTGCAGCACGATCTCGAAGGCCCGCTCCCCCAACGCCAGCTCCGGCGGGTCGGCGCAGGTCAGATCCTCGTCGATCAGCCCGTAGAGCCGGTAGACCTCCCAGTCCAACTCCTCCTGAAGCGCGATCATCCGCGCCCGGGTCGAGCGGTATTCCGCCTCGGCCTCCGCGAGCCGCTGCCGGGTCGGCACCCCCGAGGCGGCCACCGCCGCCGGGGTCACGCTCGACAGCCGCTGCGCCAGCGAGTCCAGCTCACGAGCCCGATCCAACGGGTACGCCGAAGGCAGCGGAAACTGCCGAAACTTTGTAGCGTTGAATTGGAAGAAGCGTTCCCACTCCTGGCTTTTAAATCCCTCGTTGACTCCCTGCCCGCCTTTGTTATGACTCACCTGCTTCAGCCAAAAGCAGGCGGTTGAGCTGTTCAGGACACCGAGCAGCATCAGGTGGTCGTCTTCTGTCGCCCGTTCCGACAGCTTGATCACCGGCGCCGTTTGCTTGAATACCTTTCCACCTCGATCGAACACGAAGCGGTTATGAGTCGCCACCTCCGCGAACGTGATCGATAACGATATCCGATACCGCTTCGCGAAGAACATGCTGTGGTCGAACCACCTCAGCCCTCGCTCCTCGGGGGTTTGCTCAAAGTCGACCCGCTGTCGCAATGACGTGCGATTAGGCCAGTAGAATTGACGTTCACTGTCCGTCAGCTCGCGAGCACGGCCCTCTTCGTCGTAAGGGAAGAGGGTCCACGTCCTCGCCGAAAGCACGAAGTCACGCACACTTTCACCGAGCACGACCGGCACGCCGGCCTCGGTAAGGTTTCTGGTCCTGAAGGCGAAGTCAGGCGCGTAGTAGGCGTCATCAAGCCCGGTGTGGGTAGTCCGGCCCACCACATCGATGTGCTCACCTAAGAGCGAATTAGTACGACTCGTCAGTCTCGTCATCAGTTCCACGGAACCACCGCCGGTCAGGCTCCACGGATGGGCGGTGAGTTGAGTGCGCGGCAGATCGGCGACACTGACCCATTCCGACTCCGAGCCGGGTAGATCGATCTGACCGACGATCGCGCCCCATACCTTGCCATCAGCGGGGGCCTCAGGTGCCGCCGGCTCGCCTCGGACTCCGAGGACTGCGCGCAACGTCGGCACACGACGGCGTTTGTTGGCGCGGCCAACCAGGATCACCGTTGGGGTTCCGTGGCCGGGAATGAAGGCGCCCGAGGTGTCGATGACCTCGGTCAGCTCCACCTCGTGCGCGAAGTAGTTCTCGACGAGCTTTTTGCCGAACTCGCGCTTCATGAAGGCGTTGCCGGTGATCTGGCCGACGTGACCTGCTCCCTCACCATGCTCATCCGACCACTTGGCAAGGTCGAAGAACCGCTTCGCGAACGGCACGGTGAGGGCGTACTGCCGGTGGCAGACGGTGGGATAGATGCTGCGGTAGAGCCCGCTGCGCTTCCCGTCGGCGACCGTGATGTAGGGCGGGTTGCCGACCACCACCGTGTACTGGTTCTCGGCGAGATAGTCCTTGAGCAGGTCGGCGTCCTCACTGTCGTACGCGAAGATTTCCTTCTTTTCCTCCTCGTCACGCTCCTGCGTCTGGCTCTCCAACTCCTTCATCAGGTCGCCCTGGGCTCGGGAGTCGAATGGTCCCCACGGCAGTAAGGAGTCGCCGGTCGCCACGCGGACCGGGAAGGCCGGCGTCCGTTCCAGCTTGGTCAGGCCGCAGACCTGCATCGCGGCGATCAGCAGCCGGAACCGGGCGATCGCCACCGCGAACGGGTTGATGTCGACGCCGGTCACCTGGCCGAGCGCCCGCTCGGCCAGCACCTTGATGTCGGTGGCCGGTTCCCGGTCCTGCCACTTGCGCACCAACCGGTGGAACGCGCCCAGCAGGAAGTGGCCGGAGCCGCAGGTCGGGTCGATGACGCTGGTGGCGGGGAGGCCGAACTCCTTGACCGCCGGCTCGAAGGTGCGGTCGAGGATGAACTCCTCGACGAACTCCGGCGTCTGCAACAGCGCGTACGTCTTCTTCGCGTGCGTCGACAGGTCCTGGTAGAGGTCGCCGAGGAAGCGGGTGTCCAGCTTGTCGCGGCGCAGCGACTCCCGGCCGGCGCCCCGCCGGAAGAAGTCGCTGAGATCCTCCGCCGCCGGGCCGGAGATGTCGAAGCGCCAGACCGGGTTGTGCTTGTCGAAGATCTTCCCGGTGGCCTTCAGCCCGGCCAGGTAGCGGAACGCCTCCGTCAGCCAGTGCCGGTCGTTGTGCCGAGGGTTGGCGATCAGGTACGCCTGCCGGTGCTGGACCGCCCGGTCGGCCGGCGCGGCCGGGTCGTCGCCGCCGATCCACAGCTTGTCGGTGATCAGCGCGTTGTCCTCGCAGGACCGGACGAACACGCAGCCGAGCACCCAGGCCACCGCCGCCTGGTCGAGCACGTCGTCGAGCCACGTCTCGAAGCTCGCGCCGACCCGCTCGGCGGCCTGCGCCCGGGCGTGCTCCTGGCGCAGCTCCGCGCGCAGGCCCGGCGCCTCCGCGACCTGCCCACGGAGATCATCCACCAGGCTCTTGACCTGCGCCTGCAACGCCTTCAGCTCGATCACCGCCAGATTCTACGGCCTGCCGCCCCGACGACCGCTACTCAGAGTCGTCGTCGGCCACGCCTTCCATCTTTCCGCCGACCCGCACGTCCAGGTGAGCGGCGAAGGCTCGGAGGCGCTGCTCCAGAAAGTCGGTGCGATCGTCGACGAAGATCTGACCCCCGGCCCCGCCTTCGCACAACCGTCGCCACGCCTTGATCGGGATCCCGTGGCTGTCGAGGATCTGCTCCGTCATCGAACGGCCGACCGCGCTGGTCAGCTCGGGGTCACCGTCGAAGAGACCGGGGCCGCGTAGCGGATCGAGCCCCTTGAGCGCGGCGAGCACGCCGATGTTCGGCGTGGTCGGAAAGATCAACCTGTTGGCGGGGCGGCTGTCCTTCGGCACCACGTGCCGGAAGATCTGTGGATCCGAGTTCGCCAGCAGATTCGCCACGTCGAACGGCTGGCC
This sequence comes from Micromonospora sp. NPDC050980, assembly GCF_040653835.1. NCBI lineage: Bacteria > Bacillati > Actinomycetota > Actinomycetes > Micromonosporales > Micromonosporaceae > Micromonospora > Micromonospora sp. NPDC050980. The sequence goes on from NZ_JBFAGS010000006.1 coordinate 145,147, forward strand.
CAGCATGTCGAGGCGCCGCGGGAATTCCAACGCCTCCCAGGCGACGTACGCCTTCGTGCGGGCGCTGTTGAGGTTGAAGGACTCGGGCATCGGCTGCACGTCGTCCTCGTCCGGCCGGAGATCCCCGTCGCCGACGGCGAACGCCCGCACCTCGTTCAACGCCCGGCGCAGGACGGTGGAGGTCGCGCCCGCGAACGCGCTGGACCAAGAGGTGATCCAGAACCAGCGGCGCAGCCGGTCGTACTGCCGGCCGCTCGGTTCAGGTTGAACGTGGAAGAACATGGCCAGCAACACGAGCTGGTGCGAATAGGGCAGGAACTTCGCCTGTGGTAGGCCCACGCCATTCCGAAGGAACTGCGCGGCGAGCCGCACCGCGCGGTCGGTCTGCGGCAGGGCGTCGTGCAGGCGGTTCTGCACATAGTCGGCCACCAGGCTCCACCTGGGCGACATGATGTCCGTCTCCCCGGCGATCGCCAGCAGCGACCGGAACACCGCCAACCGTGGCAGCTCGCCGAAGCCGGTGTCCGCGATGGCGGTGACGATGTCGTCGATCCGGCTCGCCAGGGAGGGCTGCTCCTTCCGGTATGTCAACGCGGACACCATCTGGTCCGGGTCCATCCGGGTGCCGGTGCGGTTCAGTCGGGCGTAGACGTTGACCGCCTGGTCGATGCTCGCTCCCTGGAGCCGGACCAGGGTCAACTTGTATCCCTTGATCCGTTGGGTGACCGCCTCGGCCTCCCGGATCAGGGAGTCGGCCTGACCGGCGTCCTTGACCCCCAGCTCCACCCGGTGGAAGTGTCGGAGGAAGTCCCGTGTCCGCATCACCGCCGCCAACGGCAGCAGGTGCGGCGAGAACCTGCCGGACCGGTGGTGGCGGTATCGGTCGGAGCCCAGCGGGTCGGGACGCAAGTCCCGGTAGATCTGCCAGATCCAGTCCCCCTCGTCCTCGGCCGGGCCGTCCCGCAGTGGCCGGTTGAGCACACCGAAGAGCGTCGACACCCGCTGATGCCCGTCGAGGAGGTAGGAGACCTGCCGACCGGCGGGCGGCGGCGGCACGTCCAGCCCGCCGATCCGGTCGAGCGAGGGCACCCGCTCGTCGGTCTGCCAGAGCAGCAGACTACCGATCGGGTAGCCGCGCTCGATGCTGTCGAACAGCTCCAGCATCTGATGGGGTCGCCACACGAAGGGACGCTGGAACGCGGGCACCCGGATCTCACCCCGACCGATGCCGCCCAGCAGATCATCGACGAGCGCGATGGTCGGGTCGGGCCGGATCTCGGCCTGGTCGGTACGCATGGAGCCCAGTCTCCTACAGGATCCGGTGGATCATCGCGAGCAACTCCCGCAGCTCCGCGACGACCTCCGGCCCCAACTCGGCGAAGTCCTCCTCGGTCAGGCAGGTGTGCTCGGCGATCAGCGGCCTCGGCATCTCCCCGAAATGTTTCTTGACGTCCAGGTATCGCCGCTCCTCGACGCTCTTGCTCCGCAGCGCGTCCACCTTGGGCAGTCGTGCCGGCAGGCTCTCCTCCCAGGCCCGGCAGGGGATGTAGTTCTCCGTTTCCCGGCAGCCCCACAGGTGCAGCTCGACACCGTCGACGGCCCGGATCTTCGCGGCGTAGGTGTCGTTGCGCGTCCGATGCCCGGGGTGCTTGCGGTCGCTGTCCATCAGTGCCGCCAGCCGAACCAGGAGGGCGAAGTGTCGGCGACGACGCTCGACGAACTGCGGCATCCGGTCCTTGCCACCCGCATGCCCGATGGTCAGCCAGTCGGCGCGGATGGCGTGCACGATGCGCTTCGCGTCGAATGCCTCGGCGAGCGCGAGCAGGAAGCACTCCTCGGTGATCTCGTCCTCGACGACCAGCACCGCCGGGCGGCTCAGATCCGCCACCAGTTCCTTCAGCTCGGCGGCCGTGATCGCTGCCCGCCGCCCGGACGGCGCGGCCACGGTGCTCGTGGCTTCGGTGAAGGCTGTCTCGACGAACACCTTCACGCCGTCGAACGGCAGCGTGTCAGCGAAGCGTGCGGCACTGTCGGCCGTGGTCCGGTCCGGCCGCCACTCGTGCCGCTCCTGCATGAGCAGCTCAAGCAGTTTGACCACGGCCATCTTGTCGCCCTGGACGAACACCTCGGGCTTGATGTCAAGATGCATAGCCGCTCCGGCTCAACTGCGCGGTGGCCAACGCCCGGGCCTCCTGGTAATCCTGCGAGAAGTACCCGTCGGGCCAGCCGGCACCGAGGTTGCCCAACTCGTCGATCGCCACGCGCTGAACGGTCGAGACCCCGTCCTGCTGGTGCACCACATAAACCGCCACCGTGTCGGGCTGACACGCGCCCTCGGCGATGCGGCGTCTCAATCGCAACAACAGCGTCTCGCTGTGCGTCTCGACGAGGAACCGCGTCCCGGTCGTCCTGGCGGTGTCCAGGTAGAGATCGGCCAACGCGGCGTGGGCGGCCGGGTGCAGGTGCATCTCCGGCTCCTCGATGATCTGAAACGGTTTGACATCGACCTCACGCATCTCGTCGAGGGCGCACTGCACCAGGATGGGCAGCACCTGGGCCAGCCCGGTGCCGGCATCGGCGAGGTTGACCCGCACCGAACTGCCCCTGCGGGTCAGGACGGTCGACCACAACGGACCGGCCTGGATCTCCTCGATCCGCCAGTCGGGCACGATGTGCGGCAGCAACCCGTTGACCCGCTCGATCAGCTCTCCGCTGCGCCGGGCCCGATCGTCGGCGAGGATGCCGTAGACCCCTTGCCCCTCCTGCCCCACCTCGTGCGGGGTCCCGAACGGCAGGCGGTGCTGCCGTTCCGGACGGTCACGGTAGGCGCTGAGGAACCGGATCGGACCCAGAGACGGCCGCCACGTGTATCTGCCTGGCAGGAAGCGACGCACATCGAACACAGCCGGTAGCAGCCCACGGAAGCCGACCGGCTCGGTGCTCGGCCCCTCCGGTCCTCCGCGCACGTCGTAGACCGGCCCCGCGTCCGTGACCTCGATGGTCGGCTGCAACCGGTACTCGAAGGACTCTTCCCGGAACGCAAGGCGAAGATCGGATACGTACGCGGACTGATCCTCGTCGACGTAGCGGATCGTCGCTTCCATCGCGAAGGCGTTTCGACCCTCGACCTCGACCCCCAGGGTGAAGCGACCATGGGTGCTCTGCTCGAAGATCAGGTCGGGAAAGCCGTCCACCGGCGACGGTTGCAACCGGTCCAGGTCGAGCGGGGCCGTGCTGGTGGTGTCGAAGCCAGTCGCGATCACCAGGGGCGCCCGGGTCAGCACGCTCTTGCCGGAGTTGTTCTTGCCGAGCACCACGGTCACCGGGGCCAGCTCGATCTCCTGCCGGTCGCGGAAGCACCGATAGTTCTCAAGCGTGATCTTCCTGAGGGGCATTCACACGTTTCTACCAGGACACCCCGGCACGAATCATCCCGAGGCATGTCCGCTACATGACAGTCAGCATGCCACCACACCGCCCCAGCGGTGATCCAGTCCTCGGCGAGCCAGAGCGACTGGCTGGCCGGCGAGGTCAGAGAGTGTCGTAGACCTCGCCACGGTGGCCGAGGTGAACCACGAGGACGATCAGCTCGCGATCACGGACGGTATAGATGATGCGGTAGTCGCCGACCCGGATGCGCAGTAGACCGGGATGCCCGGCGAGCGCCTTCACACCGGCCGGACGGGGCTCGCTGGCCAGCCCGGCGAGCGCGGCGACGATGCGTGCCTGCACCGGTCGATCGAGCTTACGGAGCAGTTTGGCGGCGGCTCGATCGACCTGGACGGCGAAAACCGCCCCGGGTGGCACGCTCACAGACCCAGTTCGTCGCGCAGGTCGGTCAGCGGGACGGGGGTGTCACCGGCGTCGATCCGAGCCAGGGCATCGCGGGCCGCCGCGACGTCCGCAGCGTCCTCGGCCCGTTCGATCGCTTCGGCCAGGTCGGCGGGAACGATGGCGGCCAGACGCTGCCCACGACGGGTGACGTAGGTGATACGCCCGGCGTAGTGGGCACGGGACACGACGTCCGCGAGGCTGTCACGGGCATCGGAGATCGGAAGTTCGGCGGCGGGCTCGCTCACACCCTCATCGTACAACTCGTCCGAGTCGTACGAATGCCTGCGGCACGGACATCTTCGGAAGGTCGTTACGCCACGAGGGCCAGCTCGATCCAGTCGTCGGCGAGCCAGAGCGACTGGCTGGCCGGCGAGGTCAGCGGCAACTGCACGCCGTCCAGCACCGCCGGCTCGGGACGTCGCGCCGGCACCAACAGCAGCCGGGCCGCCGGCCGGGGCCGGGTCAGGTCCGCCAACTCCTGGAGCAGCCCGAGCTGCCCGTAGCGGGCCAGCGGCGCCGCCTCGGTGAGCAGCACCGGCCCGTCGGCGGCGGCGATCGCCTCGCCGATCGCCGGCACGACCTGATGCCGGACCAGGTCCACCAGGCTGCGGAAGTCGGCGTCCAACGGCACGCCGTTGTCGGCCGCCACGATCGCCTCCCACGGAAAGCCCAGGCCCCGCAGCCGGGTCAGCAGGATCGCGGTGACGTCCACCTCGGTCAGCGGCAGCCGGGCCAGCAGCGCCCGCCGGGCCGGGCCGAGCCGGCGCCACGGGGCCAGCACCGCGAGAAAGGCCCGCCGCTCGATCGCCGCGGCGAGCTTGTCGCCGACCTCGTCGGCGGCGGACACCCCGAGCAGGGGAGCCTGACTGGTGGCCATCCGGGTGCCGGTCACCGACGACATCGTGTTCGGCCGGCCATACCGCTGCTCGGGCGCGTGCCAGGTCAGCGGCACCTCCGCCGCGGCCAGCAGCTCCTTCAGGGCGGGGCGGCCGGGCAGCCGCTCGGCGCGCGGGAAGCGGCCGTGCACCCGGTCGCGGATCTGCTGCTCGCCGAGCGACTGCCCGATCAGGGTGCCCGCCGACAGCCGCAGCGCCCGCACCGCCGGCATCCCCACCGGATAGAGCTGACCCTGCGCGTTGACGTCGACCCGGTCGTTGCTCGCCACCGCCGCGAGCTGCAACAGCCGCAGGTCGGCCAGCGGCGGCATACCGGCCGGCACCGGCAGCCGGCGCAGTTCCTCCAGCGCCCGCTGCCGGGTCGGCAACGGGTCGCCGTCGGTCAGCTCCGCGGCCCGGTCGCCCAGCTTCACCGCGTACCCGAGGAAGTCCTCGGCGGTCACCGCGGAGGTCGGGTCGTCGGGCTCCCGGCCGACCAGGACGATCCCCGAGCCGTAGCAGCGGTGGGTGGCCACGCGGGCGTCCCCACCGGTGCTCAGCTCGGCCTCGACGGCGGCCCGGACCAGGCCGATCGCCTGGGGCAACCGCTTCGGCTCGGAGGTGTAGGAGCCGCGCGCGGCGATCACCGCCCGCGCCAACTCCGCGGCCGACATCACCGCGCCACGGGCGTCGAGGAGGGCGACGATCTCGTTGCGCACCGCCGCCAGCGCCGGATCGGCCAACCATCTCGGTGTCTCGTTCCGCAACGCCACGGAGATCTGCCGCTGCTTCCTGCCGGTCGCCCGGGCGACGTCGCTCTGCGCCGGCCAGTGCAGGAACGTGCCGTCGTCGGTGGGCGCCTGGCCGAGCAGCACGGCCAGGGCCCGGTGGTTGCGGGACGTCTTCGGCGGCAGCAGGGTTGCGCAGAGCGCCTCGACGCCCTGGGCCACCGGGCGGGCCTCGACGCCGGCCGGCCCGCTCAGGCCGGGCAGCACCGCACGCAGCGCGCGCGCCTGGGCGATGATCTCCTTACGGGTGGCGTCCGGCACCCCCTTCGCCCGGGTCAGCGCCGACAGCTCCGCGTCCAGCAGCTCGCCGACCGTGTGCATGCCGAGCCGTTCCAACGCCGACCGGGCCCGCGCGGTCAGCTCGGTGACCTCCAGCGGCGACTCACGGGTCAGCCCCACCACCGCCGGCTGCGGCCCGACCGGTGTCACCGCCGACTGCGGGACCTGCTGGAAGATGCCCCGCCAGGCGTCGGTCATCTCGTCGACCGTGTCGAACCGGACGGTGGCCTGCCGGGCCAGCGCCCGGCGGAAGAACTCCACCAGCCGGTCGGCGACCGCCGGGTCGAACGCCGCCGGGTCCAGCGCCACCTCCTCGCCGACCGCGGCCGGGTTCGCGTTGTCGCCCCAACGCGGCAGCGTGCCGGTCGCCATCTCGTAGAGCACCACGGCCGCCGCGAACCGCTCCGCCGCCGCGTCGTAGCGCAGTCGTCGCGGTGGGCCGAGGAACGGGTCGAGGTAGCCGACCGTGCCGGCGCCTAGCTGGTCGGCCGGCGTCGACGACAGCGAGAAGTCGAAGACACACAGGTGCGGTTGCTTGTCCTTCGGCCGGGGCCGGGCCGCCAGGTTGGCCGGTTTCAGGTCGCGGTGCCAGACGCCCTGACCGTCCAGATAGTTGACGATGTCGAGCAGGTCCCGCCCGTAGCGCTCCAGCAGGTCCAGCGCGAGCCGGCCGCCGCGCAGCTCCTCGGCGAGGGTCCGCCGCCCGGCGCTCTCCATCAGCAGCGCGGTCCGGCCGCCGACCCGCACCGGGCCGTCGACAAGCGCGGCCACCTGGGGATGCTTGAGCCCGGCCAGGGTACGGGCCTCCGCGGTCAACCGTTCCTCGTGCTGCTCGTCGCGGGCCACCTTCAGAACCAGTTCCCGGGGCTCGTCGGCGCGGGTGACCAGCAGCGCGACGGCGGTGGCCCCCGAGCCGAGGCGGCCCTTCACCTCCAGCCCGCCGTCGAGCACATCTCCCCGCTGCGCGGAGAGCGGATCGGTCACCGGCTCGGGCTCCGGCGCGGTCAGCTCGTCCCAGATCTTCTCCAGGTCAACGCGGAACCGCGAGACGCTGGGCAGTCGCTGCCCCGGGTCGCCGCGGGTGGCGTCGTAGACCAGCTTGACCAGCTCGGACGGCATCCCGTCCGCCACCGCGTCCAGGTGCAGCCCGCTGTCCCGCACCGTGTTGGCCAGATCCTCGGCCGTGCTGGCGGGAGCCGTTCCGGCGAAGATCCGGAAGGCGAGCGCGCCGAGCGAGAAGACGTCGAGCCGGTGACCGGGCATCCCGGCCGCACGGTCCGCCTCCGGCGCCTGGTAGCGGCGGACCTCGTCGTCGAAGAACAGGTCCAGCGTGGCCGGGTCGCTCGACGGGCCGAGGCGGGTGAGCTGCGACGTGCCGGCGAGACGCCCACCGGTCTGCCAGTCGGTCACCACAAGCGTCGGGCGCGTCCCGTCCGGGTCGCCGACATAGACCGCCCGGGGTGAGAGCGCCCGGTGGGCAAGCCGTCGGGAGTGGGCGTAGTCGATGATCTCGGCGAGATCCTGCACCAGTCGCAGCCGCTGGGCCAGGGTGAGCGCGTCCCCCCGCCGCAGCAGCCACTGGTCGAGGCGTACCCAGTCCTGCTGATGGTCGAAGACGACCGCCGGGCCCCACGGGTGGTCGACCAGGTCGTGCGCCCGGGCCACGCCCGGATGGTGGATGCCCTGAAGGAGGCGGAACTCCCGCTCCGCCGCCCTGCGGATCGCCGGCACCTCGTGCTCGGCGGCCCGGCTGGTCAGATAGAACCGGACCCGGCGCACCAACGACGTGTCCAGCGTGTGCCCGGCCAGGAAGTCCTGCCAGCCGAGCCCTTCCGCGAACGGCTTCGGATGCAGCAGTAACTGGCCGACCTTCCGGTCCGCCACCGACGGCCGGATCTTGGCGCCACGGACCAGCTCCACAATCTGCCGGGCCCGTGCCTCGTCCACCAGGTGACCCGGGTTACGCGGCGGGGCGAGCAGAAACGCCTTCAGGCTTGCCAGGGTGGCCCCGGGGTGGCCGTCCAGGCCGTAGACGTGCTGGCTGCCGATCACGTCGAGCTGCGCCCGCATCGCCCGGGCGTGCAGGAACACCGCCGCACCGACGTACGGCGTCTCGTGCTGCCGCCCCTGCTGCTTGGCGTAGTGGCGGATCAGGCTGGCCAGCCGCTTTGCCTTCCGGTTGGCCAAGATGTAGGGGTTGTCCTCCGGGATGAGCCGGGAGTTGGGGGCGCGGCGCACCCACTGGGTGCCGTCGCCGCGGATCTCGCCCAGCCAGTGCTTCAGCTCCAGCACGTAGAGGCCGCTCGGCGTGAGCACCAGGGCGTCGACCTCGTTGATCGAACCGTCCGCACCGACGAACTCGACGTTCGCCCAGACGTGGTAGGGCTCGGCGTCCGGCAGGTAGCCGGCCAGCTCCCGCAGGCCGTCCTGCTCCCAGGTGTAGGAACTGGGGTTGATCTGCTCCCAGCGCGGCGAGTCCTCCCGCATGCGCCGCCCCCTCTTGCATGATCGTCGCTGTCTGTTCAACCCCGGCACCTTACCGGGCAGCCACTCACTCCCAGGAGTCGGCGATGTCGAGGATCTCCAGGTCGGGTGGGGCTACCACAGCCACCGTCGGCACGTCCCGGGTCACCAGGTAGCAGCGGTAGAGGACGGCCGTGGCGACGGCGTGGGCCACGTCGAGAGGCACCTTGCCGCTCGCGGCGATCCGAGCCACCCGCCGGCTGGTCGGGCCGTCGTACACCGCGACCCGGATGTCACGGTCGGCGTCCAGGAGCAAGTCGAGCAGGTCGGTGGCCGGCGTCCCGGCGAGCTGGAGCTGCGCCTGGCCCAGGCACAGCGCCGGGATCCACACCTCCTGTTCCGGGTCCTCCTGGGCGAGGGTCAGCAGCGCACCAGGCTCCACGCTGTCCCCCGCGGCGTAGGCGAGCAGAGCGGAGGTGTCCAGGACCAGCCCGTTCACGCCGCTGCCGACCCCTCGTCGTCGCCGAACTGGCGCAGCCACCGCATGTTCCGGTCGTGCTGCTCGTCGGTGATCGAGGGCTGTTCCGCCAGTCGGCGACGCGCACGCTCCACGTCTTCGTCGGTGACCACATAGCCGTGCTCGGCCCATCGCGCCCGCAGCCCGTCGGCCCGCATCTTGCGCCGCAGGACGTCCGCGATGAAGCCGGACGTCGTGCCGTGCGAGCGCTCGACATACTCGGCAACGTCGTCGGGCAGGCTGATGGTGATGCGGCGCGTCATACTCTCAGCATAGTCGGTGCATACTTTGTTACCGGGGCGACGCGCTGGGTATGGAGGAACGATGAGGGCGAGTTTCCGGCTCGGCCGGGTGGCGGGCGTACCCGTCGGCGTCAACTGGAGTGTCCTGGTCATCTTCGTGCTGATCGCCTGGTCGCTGTCGGCGAGCCTGTTCCCGAGCTCCTACCCGGGCAACTCGACGCTCGCCTACGTCGCGGCCGGCCTGGCCGCCGCGGTGGTCTTCTTCCTCGGCCTGCTCGCCCACGAGGTGTCGCACGCGGTGGTGGCCAAGCGCAACGGCATCGAGGTCGAGGGGATCACGCTCTGGCTCTTCGGCGGCGTCGCCGAGCTGAAGGGTGAGGCCAAGGACCCGGGCGCGGAGCTGCGGATCGCCGGGGTGGGGCCGCTGGTCAGCCTGGTCATCGGCGTGGTGTTCGGCGCGGTGGCGGTGGCCGTCGCGGTGGCCGGCGGGCACGGGCTGCTGCTCGGCGCGCTGTCCTGGCTGGCCGGCATCAACGTGCTGCTGGCGCTGTTCAACGTGCTGCCGGCGGCGCCGCTGGACGGCGGTCGGCTGCTGCGCGCGGCGGTGTGGAAGGCCACCGGCGACCGGACCCGGGCGTCGGTGGTGGCCGCGGGCGCCGGCCGGGTGCTGGGCATCGTGCTGATCGGCCTCGGGTTGTGGCGGTTCCTCAGCGGGGCCGGGTTCGGCGGGCTCTGGCTGGCGCTGATCGGCTGGTTCCTGATCGGCGCGGCCGGGCAGGAGGAGCGCCAGGCCCGCATGGGTGACGCGCTGCGCGGCGTCCGGGTCGGCGACGTGATGACGCCGCAGCCGCAGACCGCGTCCGGCGACCTGACCGTTGCCGACTTCGTCGACAACTACCTCTTCGCGTACCGGCACTCGGCGTTGCCGCTGACCGAGCACGACCGGCCGGTCGGCCTGGTCACCCTCGACCGGGTACGCGGCGTCGCGGCGGACCGCCGCCCGTCGACCACCCTGGCCGAGGTGTCCTGCCGGGCGGACGAGTTGGTGCTCGCCCGGCCGGACGAGCAGCTCACCGAACTGCTCCCCCGGCTCAACGAGTGCACCGACGGCCGGGCGCTGGTGGTGGTGGACGGCCGGCTGGTCGGGATCGTCTCGCCCAGCGACATCAGCCGCGCGGTGCAGCGCGGCAGCCTGCGCCCGCGGTCGCCCGCCGGCCGCTGAGCGCCGGCCGGCGGCCGGCACCGGTGACCGCACCGAGCGAAGCGAAGGCCGGGGCGCAGGCCCGGCCAGCACCTTTCAGTCGCGCGGGAAGTAGCGGTCCAGCTCCGCGGTGCGGAACTTCCCGGCCGGGTCGAACTCGCGCAGCAGCGCGGCGAAGTCGGCGTGCCGGGGGTACGCGGCGGCCGGGTCGCGGTCGAAGAGTTTGCCCCAGTGCGGGCGCGGCGCGAACGGGGCGAGCCGCTGCTCCACCTCGGCCAGCACCGGCGCCACCGCCACCGGGTCGCCGATCCAGGTGAAGTGCAGCGCCAGCGTGTCCCGGCGGAAGTTCGGGCTCAGCCACAGCTCGTCGGCGGCCACCGTACGCAGCTCGCAGACCTGGAGCACGGCGGCGATCCGCTCGGCGACCGGGTCGAGCGCGGCGAGCGCCGCCGTCGCGTCGGCGCGGGCCACGTGCCACTCGGACTGCAACTCGTCGCCGCTGCTGGGGGTGAAGCCGAGCCGGAAGTGCGGCAGCCGCTCGTGCCATGGCCCGGCCGCGCCGAGCTGGGCGGTGCAGTGTTCCGGCGACATGCCGGGCACCGGGTGCTGCGGGGTCTCGGCGGCTGTCGTGTCCAGCCAGTCGGCGGGCGGCGGCGGCTGGTCGGCGTCCTGCTTGAGCCACACCTGGTCGAGGCGCTCGGAGCGCCAGCCGGTGAAGACGCTGACGCTGTACGCGGCGTCCAGCGCCTCGTCCAGGGCGGCCCGGGGCAGGCCGAGCCGGACGTGCTGGCGCAGCGCGAAGGTGGGGACCACGTCGAGCGTGAGCCGGGTGACCACGCCCAGCGCGCCGAGGTTGACCACCAGCCCGGCGAACCGGCTGTCGGTCCGGTCGACGGCGAGCAGGTCGCCGTCGGCGGTGACCAGTTCCAGGGCGGCCACGGCGGCGGCCAGGTTGCGGTTGGCGACGCCGGAGCCGTGGGTGGCGGTGGCGACCGAGCCGGCCACCGAGATGTGCGGCAGCGAGGCGAGGTTCGCCAGCGCGTACCCCTGGGTGTTCAGCGCGGTGGCCAGGTCGCCGTAGCGCACGCCGGCGGCGACCGTGACGGCGCCCTGGTCGGGGTCGAGCACGACGGTGGGCGGCAGCCCGCCGAGCGCGATCTGGGCGCCGGTGGTGTCGCCGAGCCGGTTGAACGAGTGACCGGTGCCGACGGCCCGGACCCGGTCGGCCCCGGCGACCAACCGGCGCAGCTCGTCGAGGGAGGTCGGCCGGTGCCGGGTCCGGGCCGACCAGCGGACGTTGCCGGCCCAGTTGGTGTCGGTCATGCGCTGCATCATCCGCCATCGCGCGCGGGCAGGGTTGCTCCGGGGTCGCAGCGGGAATCCTGGTGGGATGAGCAGCTACCGCGACCCGAGCCTCCACGGTGACGTGTACCCGTCGGAGGAGGAGATCGACCCGACCGGCGTCGGGCCGGACCTGACCGCGCCGGTGCCGGCGCCGACGCCGGAACCGGAGCCGGCGCCCCACCCCGGGCCCGCTCCACGCGACGGGCAGGCGCGGTCGATCGTGACCCGGCACCTGGACGGCTCCGTCGAGGTGGTGACCGACCTGGACGGCGACGGCGTGGCCGACGTGGTCCAGGTCGACATCGACGGTGACGGCGTCCCGGACGTGATGTACCTGGACAGCGACCGGGACGGCCGGCTCGACACCGTGCGGCGGGCGACCGCGGCCTGAACGGCCGGTCGCCGTCACGTGCGGTAACGACCGGCGCGGGGGCAGGCAGGGCGGTGAGGCGAGCCGCTCAGAGCTGCGGCATCACCTCGGCGGCGACCAGCTCCAGGTGGTCCAGGTCGGCCAGGTCGAGCACCTGGAGATAGGCCCGGCCGGCGCCGGCCTCGGCGTAGCGGCCGAGCGTGTCGACCACCTGGGCGGGCGTGCCGGCGGCGCCGTTCGCGCGCAGCTCGGCGGGCTCCCGGCCGATCGCCTCGGCGCGGCGGGCCACCTCGGCGTCGTCCCGCCCGCAGCAGAGCACCAGGGCGTTGGACCAGACCATCGTGGACGGGTCCCGGTCGATCTCGGCGCAGGCGTCGCGCACGCGCCGGAACTGCGCCACCGTGTCGTCGACCGAGACGAACGGCAGGTTGAACTCGTCGGCGTAGCGGGCGGCGAGGCGGGGGGTGCGTTTCGGGCCCATGCCGCCGAGCAGGATCGGCGGGCGGGGCCGCTGCACCGGTTTGGGCAGTGCCGGGGAGTCACTGACCGGGTAGTAGGCACCGGGGTGGTCGAACGTGGCGCCGGCCGGGGTGGACCAGAGCCCGGTGATGACCGCGAGCTGCTCCTCCAGCCGGTCGAACCGCTCGCCCAGCGGCGGGAACGGGATGCCGTACGCGGCGTGTTCCTCGGCGTACCAGCCGGTGCCGATGCCCAGCTCGACCCGGCCGCCGCTCATCTGGTCGACCTGCGCGACGGTGATGGCCAGCGGGCCGGGCAGGCGGAAGGTGGCGGCGCTCATCAGCGTGCCGAGCCGGATCCGGGTGGTGTCGCGGGCCAGGCCGGCGAGCGTGGTCCAGGCGTCGGTGGGACCGGGGTCGCCGCTCACCGAGCCCATCTTCAGGTAGTGGTCGGAACGGAAGAACGCGGCGAAGCCGGTCTCTTCGGCGCGGCGCGCCACGGCGAGCAGTTGGTCGTAACTGGCGCCCTGCTGGGGTTCGGTGAAGATCCGCAGTTCCATGACCTGAGCATAGGGCCAGCTAGTATGCCTTGACCGGCATATAACCGTGGTGGCATATTGTGGGCGTGACCGTGGACGCCTTCGCCGTGCTGGCCGAGCCCGCCCGGCGCGACATCCTCGACCGGCTGCGCCGCGCGGAGAGCAGCGTCGGCGAGCTGGTCGACGCCCTGGGCATGAGCCAGCCCGCCGTCTCCAAGCACCTGCGGGTGCTCCGCGAGGCCGGCCTGGTCACCTGCCGCACCGCGGCCCAGCGGCGGATCTACCGGGTGGACACCCGGCCGCTGCGGGCGGTGGACGACTGGCTCGGGCCCTACCGGCTGATGTGGACCGAGCACCTCGATGCCCTGGAACGCCATCTCGACCGTCAGGAGTGACGATGCAGCGTGACGACTTCCGCCCCGGCCCGCTCGCCGACGTCGACCGGGTCCCGGTCGGCGACCGGTGGGACCTGATCCTCGTCCGGCAGCTACGGCACCCGCCGGAGAAGGTGTGGGCCGCGCTCACCGACCCCGGGCAGCTCGCCGAGTGGGCGCCGTTCCTCGCCGACCGGGACCTGGGCCGCCCCGGCGAGGCCACGCTGCGCACCGTCGACGGCGACCGGGCCGATCCCGCGCCGGCCACGGTGCGGCACGCCGACCACCCGAGCCTGTTGGAATACACCTGGGGAGACGGACTGCTGCGCTGGGAGCTGACCCCGACCGGCGGCGGCACCACGCTGACCCTGCGGCACCGGATCGACCGGCCCGACCTGGCGCCGATGGTGGCCGCCGGCTGGCACCTCTGCCTGGACGTCGCCGGGCACCTGCTCGACGGCGACCCGGTCGGCCCGATCCGCGGCGCGGAGGCGAAGGACTTCGGCTGGGCGGAGCTGCGCGACGCGTACGCCGAGCGCCTGGACCGCGACTGACGCTGAGGCCGCGTCCGGCAACGTGATCGCGGTGGCCGCGCGGCGGATCGGCTCGACCACCCGGCTGATCATCCGATCCCGGCGAAGGCGCCGGTGTCAGCGCGGTGTGCGCCCGCTGTCAGCGGCGTCCGCCATGCTCGGCGCCATGAGTTACGCATTCGAGGCGGAGGGCCTGGTCAAGCGGTTCGGGACGACGACCGCGCTGGCCGGGATCGACCTCGCCGCACGACGGGGGACCGTGCTGGGGGTGCTGGGGCCCAACGGCGCCGGCAAGACCACTGCGGTGCGGATCCTCGCCACCCTGCTGCGCCCGGACTCCGGGCGCGCCACAGTCGGTGGCCACGACGTGGTCCGCGACGCCGGCCAGGTGCGCCGGCTGATCGGGCTGACCGGGCAGTACGCCTCGGTCGACGAGGACCTGACCGGCACCCAGAACCTGGTGCTGATCGGCCGGCTGCTCGACCTGAGCCGGCGCGACGCGCGGGCCCGAGCGGCGGAGCTGCTCGCCTGGTTCGACCTGACCGAGGCGGCCGGACGCCCGGCCAAGACATACTCCGGTGGCATGCGCCGCCGGCTGGACCTGGCCGCGAGCCTGGTCGGCCGACCGGACGTGATCTACCTGGACGAGCCGACGACCGGCCTGGACCCGGCGAAGCGCGAGGAGATGTGGGGGGTCGTCCGCTCGCTCGTCGACGACGGCTCGACCGTGCTGCTCACCACGCAGTACCTGGACGAGGCGGACGCGCTCGCCGACGAGATCTCGGTGATCGACCACGGTCGGGTGATCGCCCACGGCACGCCGGGCGAGTTGAAGCGGATCGCCGGCAGCCAGACCATCGTGGTCCGGCCGACCGACCCGGAGCGGATCGGCGAGGTCGCCGACATCCTGCGCGCCGGCGCGGGCGCCGAACCCGAGCTGCCCCGACCCGGCCTGCTCACCGTGCCGGTGGAGAACGACGCGGTGTTCACCGCGGTGGTCCGCCGGCTCGACGACGCCGGCATCGGGGTGGTCGAGCTGGCGCTGCGGCTGCCCAGCCTGGACGAGGTGTTCTTCACGTTGACCGGCCACGGCGCCGAGGAGCCTACGGAGGTGGCGGCATGACCACGACGACCCGCGCGGCGGCGACGCCGCCCCGCACCGGCGCACCGCGGGCCGGCGCACGCCCGTTCGGGCTGGCCCGGCACAGTCTCGCGCTGGCCGGTCGCAGCCTGATCAAGACGCTGCGCACCCCGGAGCAACTGCTGGACGTGACGCTCCAGCCGGTCGTCTTCGTGGTGATCTTCGTCTATCTGCTGGGCGGTGCCATCTCCGGCTCACAGCACGCCTACCTGGAGTTCCTGCTCCCGGCGATCATGGTGCAGACCGTGCTGTTCGCGTCCATCGCGACCGGCGTCAGCCTCAACACCGACGTGGAGAAGGGCGTCTTCGACAGGTTCCGCAGCCTGCCGATCGCCCGGTCCGCGCCGCTCGTCGGCTCCGTCGTCGGCGACCTGGTCCGCTTCGTGGTCTGCATCGCGGTGCTGTTCGCGTTCGGCTACGCGATCGGCTTCCGGATCGGCACCGACCCGCTGTCCACGCTGGCGGCCTGCCTGCTGACCATCGCGTTCGCGTTCGCGGTGAGCTGGATCGGCGTGCTGCTCGGTGTGCTGATGCGCAGCCCCGGCGCGGTGCAGGGCACCGCCTTCCTGCTGCTGTTCCCGCTGACCTTCGGCACCAACATGATGGTGCCGACCGACACGCTGCCCGGCTGGTTGCAGTGGTGGGTCGGGGTGAACCCGGTGGCCGACGTGATGGAGGCGGCCCGGGGACTGATCATCGGCGGCCCGGTCGCCGGGCCGGTGACCCGCTCACTCCTCTGGACCGTGGCGATCATCGCGGTCTTCGCGCCGCTCGCCGTCCGGGCCTACCGGCGTCGCGCCTGACCGGCCTCACCGAGCCGGGTCGAGCGCCACGAACGCGAGGGCGTCGGCCCGGCTCAGCCCGTGCCCCCGGGCGTACGCGGCGGCGTAACCGTCATCGCCCAGCTCGGCGCGCAGCCGCTCGGCGAGCCGCTGCGCGTCGGCGTTGGACCGGTCCGGCCGGCCGCGCAGCGAGTCGGACGTGCCGAGCAGCTCGGCGGCCCGCTCGTACCGGCCCTCCGCCTCGGCGACCGCCACCCACCCGAGCGCGACGACCGCGACCACCGGCATGTCCCGGGCGGCGAGGCCCCGCACGGTGGCCTCGGCGAGGCACGTCCGCGCCCCCGACACGTCGCCCCGGGCGAGCGCCAGGTGCCCCATCGCGGCCAGCAGCAGGCCGCGGAACTGCGGCGCGACGAGCGGCGCCTCGTCCTGGCGACGCATCGCCTCGGCGAAGCACTCGCCCGCCTCGTCGAGCGAGCCCTCCAGCCGAGCGATGTCGCCGAGCATCATCAACCCGAACGCGGCGTCCCGGCCGTCCCGGTCGGCCGTGCGGTCGGCGACGAACCGGCGCAGCTCCGCCTTGGCGCCGGCCACGTCGCCGGAGCGGGCCCGGATCGCGGCCAACCAGATCAACTGGAAGCCCGGCTCCGCGCCCGGGTCAAGTTCGCGGATTAGCCGCGCCGACTCCTCCAACGCCGCCGTCGCCGCCTCGAAGTCGCCGCGCTTGGTCAGCGCGTCCGCGTACTGGCTGAGGGCCATCGACAGGCTCCACCGCTCGCCGACCGCGCGCAGTTCCTCGACCGCGCCGGTCAGGTCCCGCAGCATGCCCTCGGCGTCGCCGTCGTTCTCCCGGATCTGGCCGCGCATGGCCAGCAGCGTCCCGTCGGTCCACGGGTCCGGGTGCCCGCGCGCCCGGTCCACCGCGGCGATCCCGGCCACCGTGTCGTCGGTGAAGATCGACAGAGCCGGTTCGAGCAGCGCCACCACCGGGTGACCGGTCCCCTTCGCCGCGCGCACCGCCTCGGTCAGCTCCGCGATCCGCTCCCCGGTCGGCTCGCGGGCGACCTGGAACATCTCGGTGACCACCCGGATGGCGAGCACCACGGCCCGCTCCGCCGCCGGTGTCGGCCCGGGCAGCGCCAGCGCGCGGGCCAGCACGTCGCCGCCGATCCCGCCGTCGTCGCCCCAGATGGTCAGCGGCAGCGCCAGACCCGCGCCGATCCGCAGCGCGGTGTCCGCGTCACCGGCGTCGCAGGCGAAGTGCAGCGCACCGACGATGTTCTCCCGCTCCGCCGCCAGCAACCGCAGCCAGGGCAGCTGGCCGGCGGTGCGCAGGTGCGGCTCGGCGGTCGCGACCAGGTCGCAGAAGTACGCGGTGTGCGCGGCGCGCGCCCCGGCAGCGGCTCCGGCGGCGGCAAGGCGCTCCAACCCGTACTCCCGGATGGTCTCCAACATCCGGAACCGCCCGTCGCCGACCACCTGGAGCAGCGACTTGTCGACGAGCGCGTCGAGCAGCGCGGCGGCGGCCGGGCCGGCGACGCCGGCCGCAGACTCGGCGGTGACCGAGGCGGGGAACACGGCGAGCCGCTCGGCCAGCCGGCGCTCGTCGCCGGTGAGCAGCCCCCAGCTCCAGTCCACCACCGCGCGCAGCGTCCGGTGCCGGGGCAGCGCGGTCCGGCTGCCGCCGGTCAGCAGCCGGAACCGGTCGTCCAGACCGGCCGCGACCTGCCGCGGCGAGAGCGTCCGCAACCGCGCCGCGGCCAACTCGATGGCCAGCGGCAGGCCGTCCAGCCGGCGGCAGATCTCCACCACGTCGGCGACGTTGTCGCCGGTCACCGCGAACCCGACCCGCACAGCCACGGCCCGGTCCCGCAGCAACTGCACCGACGGGTACGCGGTCGCGTCGGCCGGGCTCGCGTCCGCCGGCGGCAGGCGCAACGGTGGTACGGGCTCCAGCGCCTCGCCGACGATGCCCAGCGGCTCCCGGGACGTGGCCAGCACGGTCAGCCCCGGGCAGCGGCCGAGCAGTTCCTCGGCGAGCCGGGCGGCGGCCTCCACCACGTGCTCGCAGTTGTCCAACACGACAAGCGTCTCCTCGGCGGCGATCACGTCGACCAGCCGTCCGAGCGTGTCGCGCGTGGTCGCCCGAGCCGGTTCCAGCGTCCGGTCCCGCCGCCCGAGCGTGTCGAGCACGGCCCGCGGCACGTCCGCCGGGTCGGTGATCGGTGCCAGCTCGACCAGCCAGGCCCCACCGGCCACGCCGTCGGCCAGCCGCGCCGCCGCGACGCTCGCCAGCCGGGTCTTGCCGGCCCCACCCGGCCCGATCAGCGTGACCAGCCGGTTGTTGGCGAGCAGCCCGGTGAGCCGGCGCAGATCGTCGTCGCGCCCGACGAACGTGGTGAGCGCGGCGCGCAGGTTCCCGCGCGGCGCGGCAGCCACCGGCGGCGGGGTCGCCTCGCCGCGCAGCAGTGCCAGGTGCGCCGCCCGCAGTTCGGGCGAGGGGTCCACCCCCAGTTCGTCGGCGAGCCGCTGCCGGATCGACTCGTACGCCTCCAGCGCCTCAGCCGGCCGGCCGGCGGCGGCGAGCGTCCGCAGGCGCAACGCGGCCAGCCGCTCCCGCAGCGGGTGCGCGGCGGCCAACTCGTCCAGCTCGGCGACCAGCAGCTCCGGGCGGCCGGTCCGCAGCTCCGCCTCGATCCGGTCCTCCTGCGCGGTGAGCCGCAGCTCCGCCAGCCGCGCCACCGCCGCACCCGCGTAGGGGGCGTCGGCCACCTCGGCCAGCGCCGGGCCGCGCCACAGCGCCAGCGCGTCGCGCAGCGTCGCCAGCGCCCGCGGCGCGTCGCCGTCCCGCAGCGCCTCCCGGCCGTCCCGGGCCAGCCGCGCGAACCGCTCGGCGTCCACGTCGTCCGGGGCCAGGTCGAGGCGGTAACCGGCCGGGCCGCTGCGGACGCCCAGGCCGGGCACCGCCCGGCGCAGCCGGGACACCAGCGTCTGCACGGCGTTCGCGGTGTCGGCGGGCGGCGCGCCCGCCCACAGCGCCTCGGCCAGCGCCGGCACGCTGACCGGCCGGCCCGGGTCGAGGGCGAGACGGATCAGCAGCGCCCGCAGCCGCGCCCCGGCGACGTCGACGAGCCGCTCGCCGTCGCGGACCTCCAGCGGCCCGAGGATCCCCACCCGCACGCTGCCACTCTCTCATCCGCGCGTCGTCGAGCCGTGCGGCCGGGGCGGTCCGGCGGGCAGGCGAGTCAGCCGGCCGCGCCCGGCCAGACGGTCACCCGGATCTTCCAGCCGCCCTCGATCGGTTCGACGAACTCGACGAACGCGACGTGGACCTCCTCGCGCGTGTGCACGCAGTATCGGCTGCCCTTGCGGTAGATGGAGTTGATCGTCGCGAAGCCGTTGAGCAGGGATAGGCAGTCCTGCCGGCTCGGTGTGCCGGCCGCACTCCACCTGGCCAGACCGGCCCAGACGGGATAACTCTGGATCGAGCCGCCCCCGTCGTAGACGTCGATGCCGGTGTCCGGCCGGGTGGCCACCCTGGGCGGGTCGGCGTCGAGATCGACGCCGTTGTTGTTGAACAGCAGTTCGAAGGGGCCCGCGCCGGCGCTTTCCGAGGCGTCGTCCGGCGGTGCGGACGTCTCCTGGCCGGCTGCCCGGGGAGGGGCCGACGACGGCGTGGCCGGCGCGGCGGCGGGGCCACCGCTCACCTGGTAGGCAAGCGCCGCGACCCCGACGAGCGCGGTGATCAGGCCGGCGACGGCGGTGAGCATCCCGGCCATCGACTGCCAGAACGACGTCCGTGGCGCGGTGCTGCGCCGTGGCTCGGTCATACGTCCTCCCGCCGACGCCCTCGGCGTCGATCATCACATATGGCCGCTCTTCCGGATGGCCCGCGCTGTCCCCGGGACAATCGGCACGGCGGGACCATCCATGGGCCGACTACGGAGTGCCCGTGGCAGCCTCCACCGAACTGACTGAGCTCCTAGCTCACCGAAGGGGCGGCGATGTCGACCGAGGCGCACTACAACATGCATGACGCCAAGACCCACCTCTCACAGATCATCGAGCGGGCGGAACGCGGCGAGGAGATCATCATCGAGTGGGCCGGGACGCCGGTGGCGAAGATCGTGCCGTTGGTCAGGCGAACCAACCGCACCGCCATCGGGTCTCTCGCGGGGCAGATTGACCTCTGCGGCGACTGGGACTCGCCGCAGACCAACGCCGAGATCGCGGCTGATTTCGGCCTCGGCGCGTGAGCCTGCTGCGGACACCCACGTTGCGCTGTGGGCCAACGCCGGGGATGCGACGCTGGACCCCGAATTCCTCGACCGGTGGGCGGGGCCGAGCCTCAGTCGTCGCCGCGTACCCGGGCGTGCAGGTGCATGTCGTGCCGTCCATCCGGATGCACGGCGGCGTTGCGTCTGGTGCCCTCCGGGCGGAACCCGGCCTTGACCGCGACCCGGCAGGAGGCGGGGTTGCGGGTCGAGTGGTCGAGTTCGAGACGGTGGAATCCCACCGCGCCCAGCGCCCAGTCGCTCACCGCCCGCAGCGACCGGGAGGCCACGCCCGCGCCGCGGGCGGCCGGCACCACCCAGTACGCGCACACCGCCACCCCGTCACCGAAGTCCATGGCGCCCACGACCATGCGCCCCAGCGCGTCGCCGCCGCCTTAGGTCATCGCCCAACTCGCCGCCGTCTCCTGCCGCCACGCCCGGCGGTAGAACCCGAACCACTCGCGCACCTGCTCCTCCGAGGCGGGTCGACGGGTGTGCCAGCGCCGGATCTCCGGATCCTGGTACGCGGCCAGAAACGCCGCCGCGTCGGTGTCCCGCCAGGGCCGCAGCACGACATCGCCACCGGTGGTGAGCGTCGGCTGCGGACCGGCCGCGAGCGTGCCGGCGGGAATCGTCGGGGGTGTCGACAGTGGAAACCGCACCGGTCCATCCTGAACCCGGTCGGGCCTAGGATCGAGCGATGAGCAGGATCGACCGGGCGAGCCGGACGATCGCCGCGACACCAGCGCCGATCTACGACGCCCTCCTGGACCGGGAGGCCCTGGAGGCGTGGCTGCCACCCGGCATCGGCCAGGCCGTCCACGAGGAGGGCATCGCGCCCTCGCTGGCGAACCTCGCCGCGTACGCCGAGGGTGGCGAATGACGGCGGTGGCAACGGGGGTCTTCCGACGCACCCCGCTGGAACGGTCCGACCAGCGCCTCGCGTGGGACCGCACGGACCAGGCGTTCTTCGCCGCCGGCGCGTGCCACATCCTGGCCTGGGTGTGCCGCGACGCCTACCCGGACCGGCCGATCGGGCTCGCCGGGCTGCGCTTCGCCGAAGCAGGACATCAGCGAGACCTCGCCAGATTTCCATCCATCCGACCTCCTCTGATCTGCACCGCCGCGCGAAACCCGGTGACGCCTGAGCGTCGGTCCGGGATGCTGCGGAGCATGACCATCATCAGTTCCAACCCTGAGGGCCTGCACTCGACCCCGGGATACCACCACGTCACCGTCGTTCCCGCCGGGCGCACCGCCCACCTCGCCGGCCAGTGCCCCTTGGACCCAGACGGAATGCTGGTGGGCGACGGTGACGTCGACGCCCAGGTCGACCAGATCGCCGGGAACGTGCTGGCCGCCCTCCGGTCGGTCGGCGCCGGCCCGGAGCACGTCGTGCGTACCGTCGTCTACGTCGTCAGCGCCGACCGGGCCATGCTGGCCCAGGTGTGGCGGCGGTTCCTGGCCTCCCCGCTCGCCGCCGCGTTCACGACCGCCAGCACGCTGCTCGGGGTGGCCCAGCTCGGTTTTCCCGGCCAGTTGGTCGAGCTGGACGTCACCGCGGCGCTGCCCGAGACGTCGTAGGTCCTGCCTGTCGTAGGACTCGCGGGCGTCGAGCAGCTCGTCCCAGTGCCGCGCGGTCCAGGCGCACGCCGCCGCGATCGGTTCGAGCATGCTACGGCCCAGCGACGTCAACTCGTACTCCACGTGCGGCGGCCGGCCGGCGTGGACGGGGCTCTCGCGTTGCTCGACGAGGCCGAGGATCCTCGCCACCGCCGGGACACCGCGAGCATCCGGCAGGCGTGACGGCCCGCGTCACGTGCGGTTGCGGGTCAGCCCAGACGAAAGCGGACGGCGAGGTCGTCGGCGAGGTCGCGCACGTCACGCGAGCCGTCGACGGTGACCAGCGGCAGGCCCGACGCGACCGCTTGGCGGCGGATCTCGCCGTCCCACAGCTCGTCGCGGGCCAGCCGCAGCGCGAGCGCCTCGTCGTGGTCGCTGTCCCCCCAGTTCGCGCGGGCCCGTACCGGGTCGGCGAACCGCGCGCGTAACGCCCGGTCCCGGAACGCCGGCGTCGGCAGGAGGAAGACCGCCTGTTCCGGCCAGGTCAGCAGCGGCGCGACGTCGCGGGGCAGGGTGCGGAAGTCGTCGACCAGGACCGGCCGGTCCGCGGGCAGCGCCAGCAGGTCGTCCAGCACGAAACCGAACGTCTCCCCGTGCCGGCTCGGCATCGACTCGAGGATCTCCTGTGCGCTGCGCCCGTTCCACCGCCGCGCGTCCGGCGCGTGGAGCAACGCCCACAGGTACGGCTGCTCCCGCGCGGTGCACCGGCCGACGTAGCCGCGCTCCGCGCGATCACCGTCGTAGATCAGCACGTCGTGGCGGTCGGCCAGGGCCCGGGCCAGGGTGCTCTTGCCCGCGCCGGTGCCGCCCGCGATCCACCGTACGTGGGAGAGGCGACGAGCGAGGTCCCTGGGAGGTGTCATCGTCCGGCCGCCGCCCGCGCGTACCGTTCCACCTGGTCCCGGTGTGCGGCCCAGTGCGCGGCGTCCGTCGTCGGCACGTTCGTCGTGGTCCGCAGCAGACCGACCGTGCCGTCGATCAACTCCCGGATGATGTCGGCGTGACCGGCGTGGCGATGCGTCTCGGCGGTCACGTGGACCAGGACGTGGTGCAGCGTCACATCGCCGCCGTCGCCCCACCACGGCACCCGACCGACGGCGTCCAGCGGCAACGCCTCGATCGTCGCGTCCGCGTGCGCCCACGCCTGCCGGTACAGATCGACGACGGACTCGCGCGACTCCGTCGGCAGCGCCCACGCCTCCCACGCCTGCTCACCGTCGGGCCACTGCGGAACGGCGTCACTCGGGCGCCCGAACGTCTCACCGAAGTATCCGAACTCGCCGCGCGCCAGGTGCTTGACCAGGCCCAGCAGGTTCGTGCCGGTGGCGGTCAGCGGGCGGCGGGCGTCGTACTCGCTCAGCCCGTCGAGCTTCCACACCATCGCCTCGCGGGCCCCGCGCAGATAGTCGCGCAGGTCCGCCTTGGGGTCGTAGTTCGCCATGGCGCACAGCATGCGGCATCGGCCCTCGGCGCAGGGGGCCGGTTCGGCGGAGCGATGCGGGGCAGTGGGATCCACCCGCTGCCGGTAGCATCGCCATGTTTTTGCCTGAAACGGGGAGGACCATCCACATGCGATTGAAGTTGGCGGCCGGCGTCCTGATGGCGTTGGCCTTTCTGATTCCGGGAGCGCCGGCGGTGGCTCAGGCCCAGGCGCCTGGGTTGGACCCGGCCTGCCAGACGATCGAGCGCCGGGTCTACCAGGACTTTCGCCAGCTCATCACCATCGACCTGGACACCGCCAGCACCGCAGACCTGCGGCTGTTGGCCTACCGGCTCCTGGACGAGGCGAAAGCCGAGTCGCTGGCCGCTCTGCCCGAAGCCATCGAGGAGCGGCTGAACGGCACCTCGGATGATCTGCGCGCCTTCCTGAAGTCGGGCGTGCAGGGCAGGTGGCAGGTGGCTCTGCGGGTCGCGACGGGCCAGACCATGACGAACGCCGGCCCCGCCGTGCGGAAGGCGGCGCAGACGGCGCTCGACGACGGCTCCGTCGACGTCTTCCTGGCCTACCTGAACACCGGCCTGTACGACGCCCGCGCGCTCGACTGCGCGGCTCAGCCGACGGCGACGGCGACGCCCGAGCCGACGGCGACGGCGACCGCCACGCCCAGCGCGACGACGACCGTCGTGCCGACCCCGGCACCCTCCGGCAGCGCGGGCGCTCCCGGCGGCGAGGGTGGCGGGCTGCCCGTGACCGGTTCCGACACCGCGACGGTGGCCGGCGTCGGCGGGGCGCTGCTGCTCCTCGGCGGCGTGGGCTTCGTGATCGGCCGTCGGCGCCGATCCCGCTTCGTGGCGTAGCTCGCGCGACGCGCCCGGCCCGACGCCTCGTCGGGCCGGGCGCGCTCAACGCACTGCCCGACGAGGTTGATCCCGATCACGGGTGGGCGTTCCGACCTTGGCCAGCGCTTTCAGAGGTGGCACATGCTCGTCCTGACGGTATTGATGGCCGTCGCGGGCCTGGCCGTGATGATCTGGGTGGCCAACTGGCCCTTCAACACTCCCTGGGAGAAGGACCTCAGTCCCGAGGAACGTCGTATCAACGCCGCCCACAATCGACGTCATCACCGCGCTGCGGCACGTCTGCTGTCGCCCATGCTTGCCATCGTGTTCGGACTCACATCGGTGAGCATCGTGTCGGGCCCGAAAAGCGATCCCATCGCGGCGGGCACCATGTGCCTGTGTTCTGTCCTGTGCGTGGGCGTGTTCGCCGCGCTGATCAGGGCAGGGCGCAGGCGGCACAAATCGACACGGCGTTGACCGCGAACTCCGAGGGCCGTCGCGGGCAGCTCGGAAGTGGTGGGGCGGGCGGGGTTCGAACCCGCGACCGAGGGATTATGAGTTAGATTTCCCGCGTGATCGCCAGTCCGAAGACGTGTTGAGGGGTGCCTATCCGTCCTGGTGGGCACCCCTCACCGTGGTTCCCCAACTAAGGCGTGTTTCAGAAGTTGTGGTGGTCGATGAAGGTCCCGGCGTGGCGGTGATCGACAACTGAAGAGGTCTCCGGTATCTGGTTCTGCGACCAAGCAAGAACGTCATACCGGAGACCTCGTGGCCACCTTAGCGGTGACGAGGCGGCACGACCTCACCGACGCTCAGTGGCAGCGGCTTGCCGCACTGCTGCCGGTCGCGTCGGCGAAGGGTCGGCCGCCGAAGTGGGAGAAACGGCAGCTCGTCGACGGGATCAGGTGGCGGATTCGGATCGGGTCGCCCTGGCGTGACGTCCCGGCCGAGTACGGACCCTGGCAGACGGTCTACGGCCTGTTCCGCCGCTGGCAGCGCGACGGCACCTGGGACAAGATCCTGGCCGCGTCACAGGCCGCCGGCGATGCGCAAGGCCGGATCGCCTGGACGGTCAGCGTGGACTCGATGACCAGCCGCGCCCACCAACACGCCGCTGGCGCCCGCCACGATGGTCACCTGCAGAAAGAGCCACCCGGCGGCGTGCACGACGAACCCGCCGATCACGCCCTCGGACGATCTCGCGGCGGTCTGACCACCAAGACGCATCTGGCCTGTGAGCAGGGGCAGAAGGTCCTGTCGATGGTGGTGACCGCCGGGCATCGTGGTGACAGTCCCCAGTTCATCCCGGTCCTGCGCCGGATCAAGGTGAGCCGTCTTGGCGTGGGCCGGCCCCGCACCTGCCCCGACCTGGTCCTGGCTGACAAGGCCTACACCAGCCGCGGTAACCGCGCCTACCTACGCAAGCGTGGGATCAAGGCGTGCATCCCGAGCAAGACCGACCAGGACGCCCACCGCAAGGCCAAGGGCAGCCGCGGCGGACGCCCGCCGAAGTTCGACCGAGACCTCTACCGGCTACGCCATGCCGTCGAGAACGGCATCGCCCGACTCAAGCGCCACCGCGGCGTGGCCACCCGCTACGACAAGCTGGCCGTCCGGTTCCAGGCCGTCCTGACCATCACCATCATCTGCGAATGGCTCTGACCGGGCTTATGAAACACGCCTTAGCCCCGTGACGATCAGTCCGGAGGCGTCCGGGCTCACACCGGGCTCACGTTAGGCCCCCACGCCGGTCGGCTGAGTGCTCTCAGCCGCAGTGAGCTCCGCCTCGCTGTCAGGCTCGCTCGACCTCGCGCAGCATCAGCGCGAGGCTCTGTGACCGCCGCTCGGCCGGAAGCGCGTCCCAAGCCCGCCGGGCGTACATGACGCCGCCAGCCTTGTCGCCGGCCTTTGCCATCGTCAGCCCCCGATGTAGCTCGATGTGCGTCGCGAAGCGCGGGAGCCCTGCCGGCCGTGTCCGGTCGGCTTCCTCTTGAGCCTCGCTTCCAGGTTCCGGCATCCCCAAACGGGCGTACAGCATGCTACGGAAGGTCGCCATACGCCATGGCGGAACGGCGGTGTCGGAGATTTCGCCGTCCGGTGACGCGACGTGATCGAAGACGCGCCGCGCTTCGGTGTCAAGCGCGATCGCGCCGGCCTGGTTGCCGCGCCCCGCCGCGACGTGCGCGCCGGCCATGAGGGCCTGGACGCGGCCGAGCGAGGGCCGGTCGGACAGGGCTAGGGCCTGGTCGGCGTACCGCCGGGCCGTTGGAAGCGCCGCGCCTTCGTAGGCGAGTGCGATAGCTGCCCGGCCCCGAACCCACACGCGGACTCCAAGGTCGTGGGACCGGTCCGCCGCCGTTGCCGCCAGGTCGTACCAACGGATCGCTTCAGCCGGGTTGGCTGTGGTTTTCCCATAGGTGACAAGGGCTCTCGCGGCGTGCGACCACATGTGCGGCGTGTCGAGATGCTGTTGAAGGATCACGAGGTCATTCGCAAGTCTGACCTGGAGAACGGCCGCTCCTACAGCCATGTAGTCCCGGCCGTACTGGTCAACCCGCTCGCGCCAGTCTTCCTCGGCCCCTCGGCCATCAAGTGCGGCGGTAAAGCCAGCACGGATGAGTTCTCCAGCAACGACCGGACCCACGACGCCGGCTGCGAGCCCGAGTACTTGTCGGCGGTTCACGTCACCCTCCCCGAGCGCCCGCGCATAGGCGAGCACGATGTCAGGGGTCGCGGCCCTCCGTCCTGCCTCCACGTTGCTCAGGTGCGAAGCCGAGTAGCACGAGCGGGCCGCCACCGAGGCCAGCGTCACGCCGGCCTCGGTACGAGCCTGCCGCAACTGCGCGCCTAGGTCGTCCACGGGGTCCCCCTGTTGAAAGCCTCTGAAAGCATCGACCTCCTTCCGAGCGTAGTCCGCTGATTGCAGGCTGAGACCAGACGGCCGACGCGACGGGAGGTAGAGCAACGTGCCTCGATGGAAGTGGTTTCGGCGCAAGCAGCACCCCGGAGATGTCTCAGAGCGCTCGGCGCGTGGGCAATGTAGCGGTCTACATGTCGGCCGCGTCCGTTCAGCGCCCGGCTGGAACGGTCCCACAATGCTGCTAAATGATCGGCCCTTGCTGACGCGGGGTGGCATGTGGCGGGCTGATCAGACGGGCCGCCGGTCATGTGGAGATCGGCGGTGAACGTGGGAACGCCGCTGCCTGAACCCCCGTTCGCCGTGATGATGGCGGGTTTCGTCGTTGGCTTCCATCACCGAAATGCGTGCTCTCGGTGCCAGCCGGACGGCAGTTGTGCTCGGCTCAGTCGCGCGGGCGAAACGCTGCTGGCGTGGAGAGCCAGGAACGGGCAGACGGCCGGCTCAGTGGTGGCGCGTACCGCTGCGGAGTACGCGCCGGCTCGGCCGCCGGGTCGTCTGTCTCATGAGGGCGGTAGGCGGCGGTGACCCTTTCTGTGGTGGCCGTGCTCGCCGCTCCTCAGCGCCTGGAGGTGGTCACGTTGCAGGTGGTGGCGGACTCACGCCGGGTGTTGGGCGTGCTCTGGCGGAGTCGCGGCGGTCGGCGGTGGTGACACAGGAGCGGTTGGCGCTCTTGGTGCGGCGGTCGCGCAGCAGCATCGCCAACATCGAGGTAGGGCGCCAGGTCGCGCCACGCGAGTTCTGGATGGCCTGTGCCGTGGCGTTGGGATGCGAGGGTGCGTTGCTGGCCGCGTGGGGCCGCACGGACGCTCTGGCGCGTCGGCTGAGGGAGCAGAAGAAGGAAGCGCAGATTCGGCAGATCCTCGCCCAGCCGCCTTCTGGATGTGTCTGTCGGGAGCTGCATCGGCTGTTGGCAGAGTCGGGGTGGCCGTCGTGACGCGCCGGCCGCATTCGCCGCTTCGGCCGATCTGGCTGTGTCGTGCCTGCGGCCATCCATGGCCGTGTGGGGACGCGAAGCTTGCGCTCTTGAGTGAGTACGAACGGAACAGGGTGAGCCTGTTCGTGTACCTGGCCGGGACGCTTTGTGATGCGGCGGACGACCTCGCCAAGCTGCGCGCAGACGTGCCGAGTGCGAACGAGCTGTTCGATCGCTTTTTGGGGTGGCCGAAGTTACAAGAGAGGGAGCGAAGCTAGGCGGACCAAACAGGCCGAACGTGATTTCACCGCCGGGTCCGATTTCGCCCATGCGGCAATTCCGCCTTGCATATATTGATTGATGTTGATGGGTGTCAGTAAAGCGACAAAGCATTGGTTGACGGTTCTAGATTTCGCAAGAATTCTCAGGACCGCATTAACCGGCGGTTTGTGTGAGAGGAGAAAGCGTGAACGTCCGTAGTCTCAGAAGGGGCGGCGCAATCGTCGCCGGCCTTCTCACTGTCGTGCTCGGCGTCACGACGGTGGAAGCTCCGGCGGTGGCCGGCGCGAGCGGGAAGAACACCTACGACGGCGCTCAGAAGGTGCTCGCGCCGTGCATCGCGCTGGCCATGCAGCAGAAGTCGCCGGAATGGGTCTGCACGAGCGCCGGCCTGGCCAGCACCCGCCGTGACCCCAACGGCACCCACGTCACCACCTTCACGCCCGTCGCCGCGACGATCGCCCCGGCCCCCGATCCCGTGTCGGTCCTCGCGGACGACTACGACACCTGGTGCGAGAGCAGCGGCACCTGTCACCGGGTCATCGACGCCTCGCGCTACATCGGCGAGACGAAGGGCAACGCCACCTACGGCGACAGCAACGGGGTTATCGGCAGTTTCGACGTGATCATCCGCAACAGCCTCCAGGGTCGGCGCGGCCGGTGGACCGTCTCCCTGATCTGGGACTACGGCCCGTCGCTGACCTTCAGCGACTCCCGGATCAACTGCTACGAGGTCATCGACAACTGGCCGGACGCCGACTGCGGCGACCACGCTCTCTACCCGGGCCGAATCAGTGGCACGAACTGGCGCTGGAACAGCTCGACTCTCTACGGCAACTTCCTGGTCAACCCCAAGCCGTACTACGCGGCCTTCAACACCGACTTCACCCCCGGCGGCTACTCCGTGCGCACGCTGCCCCCGCTGGAGACGGCGCGCTTCAAGTGCTACGGGTCGACCGCCGACCCCTGCAAGTTCTGATCCTGTCCGGTCCGAAGTCGTACCATCACAGGTGAATGCGGATGTGTGACCACGGTCCCGACCTCTCCCCGGGGAGGTCGGGACCGTGCCGTAGCAAGCCTCGGAGGAGCAGCATGGGCGACACCAGCGCCGCACCGAACGCCTGGGGCACGGCCGCGCCGTTCCCCGGTTCACCGCCGGACATCACCGAGCGCCGCCACGCCATCCACACTCCTGATGGCAGGTACTGGGAGCTGAGCGCTTCCGGCTGGGATGCCATGCTCGGCTACCTCGCCGACCCCTCCACCCTGGCGCGGCTCCCTGAAACCCGGCAACACCAAGTGGAGGTGAAGATCATCGACCGCGCAGGAGAGCGTACGTCCTTCGAGCCACGCACGGCCGATGATCAAGAGATCATCGATGAGGCCGCGAACTCGTTCCTACGCGATGTGGGATTGCCGGAGCGGCCGGCTGGCTATCGCTGGTTCCAACGCCTACCCGACGACCTCACCGTCAGAGATATCGATGAAGCGGTCTACGAGGCGATCAAGCACCTACCCCTTGACCACCACCCCGCCGAGGCGGTACCGGCCATCCGTGCGGCCCTCGCAGAGCTGTACACCGGCCGATGAGGCGGCGACGGGGCCACCGTGACCGGCATGGGTGAGCCTCGAAGAGTGCAGCGCCACTGGAACCCCGACCTGACGGAGGCGGCACGGAACAGCGTATCGGCGTCCCTCGTCCGGGGCCACGGCACCATCTATGTGAGTCTGAGCGGGGCCGGTGAACGGGAGCGCCACACGGTCTGGCGCGCTACGTGGGTGGACCCCTTCGACGAGGCTGGCGACAACGCGGAGGCTGTTGGTATCGCCACACGGGCGGGCAGCCGGGAGGAGGTCTTGTCCTGGGTTCGCTCTCTGCCGGCGGCAACCGTGCTCCTGGTCGATCCGGATGAGGTGTGGGTGCCTCTGCCCGCGAACGATGATGACGTGGTGCTCCACGGTCCCAAGCATCGGAATCATGCGCCGTCCGCGACCGGGCGCCCCTGACAGGCCGGTCGTCTCATGAGGTGCCTGCAAAAAACTAGAAGAATTTTCGTTGATCAAGGCACTTTTTCGCGATTCGCGGTCCCTTCTTGGTAGGTGAAGGCTCCTCTGTACGCGGCGAGGTATCAGCCGGGAAGGAGTGAAGATCACCGACGCCGGGTGTGCGCCTTCAAATGGGAAGGGCTTGATCCTGGCGGGCATCGCGGTGCCCTGCCACGACACTCGGGGGCAAGCCGGCTTGCCGGCGCGGCAGCACGTCAAAGCCGGCCCCGGTGATGCCGGCAGCATCGGCGGGGGCGGGTAGTCGGGCGGCGTGGTCTCGGTGGTGCTCGTCGTAGGGCTCACGGCGGTCGGCTCGTGGTGGCTGTCCGTCGTGCACTCGGATGAGCCGGCGTCGGCGTAGCGCGGCGGCGGTGTTCGGCCCTGCCTGGTGGCGTTACGCGTGGTGCTCTGCTCGCGCAGCTTCCCCGCGTCGTCCACGTATGTGCTGGTGGGGCGGGCGGGGTTCGAACCCGCGACCGAGGGATTATGAGTCCCCTGCTCTAACCGGCTGAGCTACCGCCCCGTCACCGCGCCGGATCGTAACCCCCCGATCGATCTCCGGCCACCACCGACCCGGCGGCAACGCCGCCCGCGACAGCACGATGGGCAACGCGAGAATAACAGCGCGCAGCCGCTCTCCGGCTCAGCCCCGCAGGTCGTCCAGCACCGCGCCGGCAGTACGCCAACCGCTCGCCAGCGCCCCCTGGATGGACGGGCTGTCCCGGTGGTCGCCGGCGACGAACAGGCCGTCGCCGAGCGCGACCGGCTTGCGCAGCCGGCCCTGCGGCGGCGGGGCGGCCGGCAGCGCGTCCGGCACCGTGACGGTGGTGAGGTGGGTCCAGTCGGCGGTGGAGCGGCCGTAGAGGCGGTCCAGTTCGCGCCGGATCACCGGCTCGGGCGGGGCCTGCGGGCCGACGACGGAGGTGGCGACCAGGTGCTGGCCGGCCGGCGCGTACGTGGGCGCGGCGTTGCTGATCACCACCGTGTTCGTGACCAGTTCCCGCCGGTCGCCGTCGAGCAGCAGGATCGGCTCGTTCAGCGGCGCCGAGTCGGTGCGGTGATAGTAGGTGGTGTAGGCGTGCATGCGTACCCGGTCGATCGTGGGCAGCAGCGTGGCCGCCGCGGGCGGGTCGGCGGCGACCACGACGGCGCGGCAGGTGATCTCGCCGCCTTCGGTGCGGACCCGGCCGGGAGCGACGTCGGTGACCGGCGTGCGCAGGGCGATCAGGTCGGCGGGCAGCGGTGCGGCGACGGCCTGGGGCAGCGCGGCCATGCCCCGCGCGGGCAGGCCGATCCGGCCGCGGGCGAACGAGCGCAGGATGACCGCGAACACGTGGCTGGAGGTGGCCAGCTCGCGGTCGAGCAGCACGCCGGCGAGGAACGGCCGGAGCAGTTCCTCGATGATCGCGGCGGAGAGCCCGGCCCGGCGCAGCGCCGTCTCGGTGCTGGTCTCCGGCGCGGTGAGCAGCCGCCCGACGGGCACCGTGGCGCAGCCGGCGGCGAGCGCGGCCAGGCGCAGCCGGTCGCGCAGCGAGCCGACCCCGGCGGTCAGCGCGCTGGGCGCGCCGGTGGGTTCGCGCAGCGGGTTGACCAGCCGTGCCAGCCGGTCGCCGCGGCGCACCAGCACTCCGGAGGTGAACCAGCCCAGGTCGAGGGCGTCGAGGTCGAGCAACGTGCCGAGTCGGGGGTAGGCGGTGTTGAGCACCTGGAAGCCGCGGTCCAGCAGGAAGCCGTCGACCTCGTCGGTGGCGACCCGGCCGCCGAGCCGGTCGCCGGCTTCCAGCAGCCGCCAGGGCACGCCGGCGCGGTGCAACCGGCGGGCGGCGGCGAGCCCGGCCAGGCCGCCGCCGACGATCACCACGTCGGTGTCAGGCACGGTCCACCCCCGCTCCGGCGCGGTCGCCGTCGCGGTGCGACTTCGACAGGCGGCTCGGCCACCACACCTTGGGCCCGATGTCGTACGCGAGCGCGGGCACCAGCAGCGAGCGGACCACGATGGTGTCGAGCAGCACCCCGGCGGCGACCGCCACGCCCAACTCCACCAGCACGACCAGCGGCAGGACGGCGAGCGCGGAGAACGTGGCGGCGAGCACGATGCCGGCGGAGGTGATGACGCCGCCGGTGACCGCCAGGCCGGTGAGCACCCCGGCCCGGGTGCCGCGCCGCACCGATTCCTCGCGGACCCGGCTCATCAGGAAGATGTTGTAGTCGATGCCGAGCGCGACCAGGAACACGAACGCGAACAGCGGGAACGACTGGTCGACGCCGGGGAAGTCGAAGACGTACGTGAAGAGCAGCGCGCAGAGGCCGAGCGTGGCCAGGAACGACAGCACCACGGTGGCGATCAGCAGCACCGGGGCGACCAGGGCGCGCAGCAGCAGCGCCAGGATGATCGCGATGACCAGCAGCACCACCGGGATGATGACGTTGCGGTCGCGGACGGAGGCGTCGGCGGTGTCGACGTTGATGGCGGTGAAGCCGCCGACGACGGCGTCCGCGCCGGGCACCGCGTGCACGGCCTCGCGCAGGTTGCGGATGGTCCGTTCGGCGCCGTTGCTGTCGGGCGGATCGGTGAGCGTGACGTTGAGCTGCACCCGGCCGTCGACCACCTTCGGCGGCGCGTCGGGATCCGGTGGCGCGTTCTGACCCTGTTGGCCGAGCGGCGCCACCGAGGCGACGCCCTCGACGCCCCGCGCTACCTGGGCGACCCGCTGCGCGGCGGCCTGCGCGGTGAAGATGGTGGCCGGGCTGCCGGTGCCGGCCGGGAAGTGCCTGTCGATGACCTCCTGGCCGGCGACCGACTCGGTGCGCTGGGTGAAGAGCTGGGACTGGCCGAGGGTGGTGGCGCCGAGCTGGGTCACCCCGATCGCGAGCGCGGCCAGGACCACCGCGGTGACGATCCAGACGGTACGCGCGCGGCGCGCCACGAAGCCGGCGATCCGCCCCCAGATGCCGTGCTCGGTGCGGGGGTCGGCGTCGTCGTGCCGGGGTCGCCGGGGCCAGAACGCCCACCGGCCGCCGAGCATCAGCAGGGCGGGCAGGAAGGTCAGCATCACCAGCAGGGTGGCGGCGATGCCGACGGCGCTGACCGGGCCGAGCGCCCGGTTGGAGTTGAGGCTGGACAGCAGCAGGCAGAGCAGGCTGACGATGACCGTGGCGCCGGAGGCGATGATGGCCGGGGCAGCGCCCTTCCAGGCGGCCTTCATGGCGTCCCAGGGGCGTTCGTGCCGGTGCAGTTCCTCGCGGTAGCGGGCGATGAGCAGCAGCGCGTAGTCGGTGCCGGCGCCGAAGACGAGCACGGTGAGGATGCCCTGCGCCTGCCCGTTGAGCTTCACCACGTCGTGCTTGGCGAGCAGGTAGACGAAGACGGCGGCCAGCGAGTATGACATTCCGGCGGCCAGCAGCGGGAAGATCCAGAGCACCGGGCTGCGGTAGACGATCAGCAGGATGACCAGCACCACGACCAGGGTGACCAGCAGCAGCGGGCCGTCGATGGCGGAGAACACCTCGATCAGGTCGCCGAGCAGGCCGGCCGGGCCGGCGACGTCGACGGTCAGCCCGTCCCGGTCCGGGCCGGCGATGTTCCGCAGTTCGTCGACGACGCCGCGGATCTGTTCCCCCTCGGCGCTGTCGATCGGCACGATGATCTGGGCGGCCTGCTTGTCCTGGCTGACGATCGGCGGGGGCAGCGGGCCGATGACGCCGGGCACCTGGGCGAAGCGGGCCGCGTCGGCCTGGATCCGCTGCTGGTCGGCGGGGGTGAGGCCGCCGGTGCGCTCGTAGACCACCAGCGCCGGAACGGTCTCGCGGTCGACGAAGCCGGCGGCGAGGTCCTGGGCGCGGGTGGCTTCGGCGTCGGCCGGGAGGAAGGAGGCGTTGTCGTTGGTGGCGACGTCGCCGAGCTTGCCGGCGTAAGGGCCGGCGACGCCGCCGACGATCAGCCAGCCGAGCACCACGGCCACCGCGATCAGCGTCGCGGTCCAGCGGCTGCGTCCTGCCGTCATCTCCACCACCTTCGAATCGACGCACACATCGACGCAGCGGGAGTCTAGGCCGACCGGGACCATCCTGCCTCTCGAACCGGCGTGCCGGGCGGAAACCGGGCGGCCGTGCGCAGGGCGACGAGAAACGCCCGCCGGCGTGGCCGGCGGGCGTGTGGTCGGAGCGAAGCTCCCCCGATTGGACTCGAACCAATAACCTGCCGGTTAACAGCCGGCTGCTCTGCCAATTGAGCTACAGGGGACCGTGCACCGCTCGGCTCGGATCTCCCCGTGCCGTGCGACGGGAAAAGAATACAGGACATCGGGGGGTGGCGCGCCAGTGGGTTGCCGGCACCCCAGAATCGGGATAAATCGTCATCTCCGCACCGGGAGGCATGAGCTGAGAGGAGGATGGGTAGTTAGCCACCAACAGAGTTCAGGTACGAAAGGAGCCGCCATGCGCGGAAAGATGATGTTTCTTGGCGGGCTGGCAGCGGGATTCGTCCTGGGCGCCCGCGCCGGCCGGGAGAAGTACGAGGAGCTGGTGGTCCGCGGGCGCAAGGTGCTCGACCACCCGACCGTCCAGGAGGCGGCCGGCGTCGCGCAGGCCCAGGCGACCCGGCTCTACTCCGAGGGCAAGGACAAGCTCGGGCAGAGCAAGCTCGGCGAGAAGATCTCCACCGGCAACGGCAACAAGTCGGGGCTGACCGACGCCGACAAGCCGTTCGCCGGCACGCCGGCGGCCGTCGGCAGCAAGACCGGCACCACCGGTACGAGCGCGACCGGCTCGACCACCACCGGCACCAGCACCAAGCCGAACGGCACGAGCAGCACCCTCTGACATCAGCGGACAGCGGGCCGGACACCCTCGGGTGACCGGCCCGCTTCCGTACGCCCGTCCCGCACGTTCCCGGCCCGTCCCTCGACGCACCCGGGGCACGACGCGACCGGGGCAGCGTCCGCCGCAGCCGTTCCTCGGCCGGCACGGTTCCCGCGCCGGCCGAGGGGTGCTCAGTCGCGGGTGCTGAAGGCGGCGTCGAAGGCGGCGGTGGGGGCGTCGAAGGCCAGGCGGCGGACGAACTGGAGTGCCTCCGGTGCGCCGACCAGGCGGTCCATGCCGGCGTCCTCCCACTCGATCGAGATCGGGCCGTCGTAGCCGATCGCGTTCAACGCCCGGAAGCAGTCCTCCCACGGCACGTCGCCGTGGCCGGTGGAGACGAAGTCCCAGCCGCGTCGCAGGTCGGCCCAGGGCAGGTGGGAGGAGAGCCGGCCCCGCCGGCCGTCGCCGGTGCGGACCTTCGCGTCCTTGCAGTCCACGTGGTAGATCCGGTCGGCGAAGTCGAGGATGAAGTTGACCGGGTCCAGCTCCTGCCAGACGAAGTGCGACGGATCCCAGTTGAGCCCGAACGCCGGCCGGTGGCCGATCGCCTCCAGGGTCCGCTTCGTGGTCCAGTAGTCGTACGCGATCTCGCTGGGGTGCACCTCGTGCGCGAAGCGCACGCCCTCGGCGTCGAAGACGTCCAGGATCGGGTTCCACCGGTCGGCGAAGTCCTGGTAGCCGCGCTCGATCATGGCCGGCGGCACCGGGGGGAACATCGCCAGCGTGTGCCAGATGGACGACCCGGTGAACCCGACCACGGTCCGTACGCCGAGCTTCGCCGCCGCCCGCGCGGTGTCCTTCATCTCCTCCGCGGCGCGGCGGCGCACCCCCTCCGGCTCGCCGTCGCCCCAGATCCGGCCCGGCAGGATGTCCTGGTGCCGCTCGTCGATCGGGTGGTCGCAGACCGCCTGCCCGACCAGATGGTTGGAGATGGTGAAGACCTGGAGGTTGTGCTTGGCCAGCGTGTCCCGCCTGCGCTCGACGTAGGAGTCGTCGGCGAGCGCCTTGTCGACCTCGAAGTGGTCGCCCCAGCAGGCGATCTCCAGGCCGTCGTACCCCCACTCGGCGGCGAGCCGGCAGACCTCGTCGAACGGAAGATCGGCCCACTGGCCGGTGAAGAGCGTGATGGGTCGCGCCATTGTCCTTCTCCCCTGTCGTGATGGGGGATTCCGTCGCGGACCGGGGCGAGGGTGACCGGGAACGGCGACGGCTCGGCACCGGTGGACGCCGGAGCGTCTGCGCCCGACGGGTTGCGCCTCCCACCGGGTCACCGGCCACCTCGCGGTCGCCGTCCCCACTCTATGGCCTACCTCACGGCAGGGTCCAGCGTTGGTTGGCGGCCCCGATGCAGGTCCACAGGTGCACCGGGGTGCCGTCGGCGGAGTTGTTGCCGGAGACGTCCAGGCACTTGCCGGACTGCGGGTTGCGCACCGTGCCGTCGGCCTGCGCCGACCAGTTCTGCGCACCGGTGCCGTTGCACGTCCACAACTGGATCTTCGTACCGTCCGCGCTCGCCCCACCGGAGACGTCCAGGCACTTGCCCAACGCCTTCACCGGCCCGTTCGACGTCACGGTCCACGACTGGGCCGACGTGCCGTTGCAGGTGTAGAGCTGGACCTGCGTCCCGTCCGCCGTCCCCGCACCCCGCACGTCCAGGCACTTGCCGGCCAGTCCCCGCACCGCACCGGTCCCGCCGGTGCCGGTCGGGCGGACCAGCGTGAAGTCGTCCACGTCGAACAGGCCGGAGCCGCTGCCGGTGAACGTCAGGTAGACCGTCTGCGGCCCCGACGGCACCCCGCTCAACGTGGTGGAGACGTCGGCGAAGGTGGTCCAGCCGCCGGTGTTGGGCACCGCCACCTGGCCGAGCACCGGGCCGGTCGGCGAGCCGGTGCGCACCTGCACCGTGCCGCCCGGGCCGCCGGAGACCACCCGGGCCCGCAACGACGTCACCGCCGTCAGGTCCAGGCCCTGGTAGGCGGCCCAGTCGCCCGGGTCGACGTACCCCAGGGTCTGCCCGCCGTTCGCGCCGGCCTTGGGGTACGCGCTGACGCCGCTGGCCGCGCTGAACGCCTCGGCCTGCACGGTGGTGGCGCCGGTCGGCGGCGGGGTGCCGCCCAGTTCCTTGATCCGGATGTTGCGGAACGACACGTCGTCGCCGGCGCCGTGGTTCTGGATGCCGACGTGCCCGGCGAGCGACCGCACCGGGTCGGTGTTGGTGAAGTCGTTGATCCGGACGCCGTTGAGGAAGACCTGGAGCCGTTCGCCCTCGACCAGGATCTCGTAGGTGTTCCACTCCCCCGCCGGGTTCAGCGCCGCGTCCCGGGCCGCCAGGTCCGCGGACTTGAACCCGTAGATCGCCCCGGTGGTCCGATCGGCCGTGTCGGTAGGGTCGATCTGCACCTCGTAGCCGTTGTTCACCGCCGAGTTCGGGTCGCTCGACGGCGGGAAGCCGACGAACACCCCGGAGTTGTCGTCGCCGGCGAGCCGCCAGTCCAGCTTGAGCGAGTAGTTGGTGAACTGCTTCGCGCCGTACCAGTAGAGGCCCATGCCGCCGACCGAGGTGAGCGTGGCGTCGGTGTTGGTGAAGCTGCCCGGCCCGGCCTGGGACCAGCCTGCGGTGCCGCCGTCGTAGAGCGCGGTGTAGCCGGTCTCCGGCCGGCAGTCGGCCCTCGTGCGCCCGGCGGCGTAGCGGATGCCGCCGAGCAGGTGGGCCCGGAACGCCGGCTCGGCGTACGACGCCTGGGTGTGCCCGCCGCCGGTGTAGAAGGACCGGCCGCCGCCGTAGGACTTGCACCAGGCGTGCGGGTGGTCGCCACCCATCGAACCACCGGAGTAGGTCGACTCGTCGAGGCTGGCCAGCACGCGCGCGGTGGAGCGGGCGTTGGTGCGGTAGTCGTACCACTCGTCGGTGCGGGTCCACCGCTGCGGCAGGTGTGCGGTGGCCGCGTGGGCCCGGTCCGCCACCTGGACGGTGGCCGGCTGGATCGCCGGGTGGGACGCGAACCAGGCGCCGACCAGGTTGCCGTAGAACGGCCAGTCGTACTCGGTGTCGGCGGCCGAGTGCACGCCCACGTATCCGCCGCCGCCGCCGATGTACGTCTCGAACGCGGCCTGCTGGCTCGCGTTGAGCACGTCACCGGTGGTGTTGAGGAAGATCACCGCTTCGAAGCGGGCCAGGTTGGCGGTGGTGAACTGGGCGGCGTCCTCGGTCGCGGTGACGGTGAAGTTGTTCGCCGCCCCCAGGTCCCGCACGGCCTGCGTGCCGACCGCGATGGAGTCGTGCCGGAAGCCGGCGGTCTTGGAGAAGACCAGCACGTCGTAGGGGGCGTCGGCGGCGCTGGCCGGGGTGCCGGCGCTGGTGGCGGCCACGACGGCCACCGCCACCAGCGCGGTGCGCAGGAGTCTCATCGGTCATTCCTCACGGTAGGGTCCAGCGCTGGTTGGCGGCCCCGATGCAGGTCCACAGGTGCACCGGGGTGCCGTCGGCGGAGTTGTTGCCGGAGACGTCCAGGCACTTGCCGGACTGCGGGTTGCGCACCGTGCCGTCGGCCTGCGCCGACCAGTTCTGCGCACCGGTGCCGTTGCACGTCCACAACTGGATCTTCGTACCGTCCGCGCTCGCCCCACCGGAGACGTCCAGGCACTTGCCCAACGCCCTGACGGTCGAGTTGGGCGTCACCGTCCACGACTGCGCCCCGGTGCCGTTGCAGGCGTACAGCTGGACCTGGGTCCCGTCCGCGGTCGCCGCGTTGCGCACGTCCAGGCACTTGCCGGCCAGCCCTTTCACCTGCCCGGTCCGCACGGTCGAGGTGGTGAACGTGAACGCGTCCAGGTCGTAGAGCGCCCCGGCGCCGCCGGCGAACGTCAGGTAGAGCGTGGTGGTGCCGGCCGGCGGGTTGGTGATGGTGCCGGTGACCGTGGTGAACGAGTCCCAGGCGCCGGTGACCGGGACGGTGGCCGAGCCGAGCACCGTGCCGGTGGCCGAGCCGGCCCGCACCTGGAGCGTGCCGCCCGCGCCGGCCGAGGAGACCCGGGCGCTGAACCCGGTGGCGTCGGCGAGCAGGTACGGCTGGAACGCGATCCAGTCCCCGTTGTGGATGTCGCCGACGGTCTTGCCGCCCTCGGCGGTGCCCTTGTCGAACGTGTTGATCCCGGACGAGGTCTTGAAGTGCTCGGCCTGCCGGTGCCGGGGCTGGAGCGTGTGCTGGGTGTGGGTGGTGAGGCCGCCGGCGTCGGTGTACTCGGCGTCGAAGATGGCGAAGATGTTCGCCGCGTCGTCGTGCTCGCCGTCGACCGGGATGGCGATCGAGCCGGTGCAGCCGGTGGCCGAGGTGATCTGGTGGCCGTGCTGGTCGTGACCGAGCACGTAGGTCATCTTGACCTTGGTGCAGTCGATCGTGCCGTCCTCCGGGTCGGTGACGGTGATCCGGAACGGCACCGTGTCGCCGAAGGAGAACAGTTTGCCGTTGCCGGGCGTGGCGACGGCCACCGTCGGCGCGGTGTTGCCCACGGTGATCGTCACGCTTGCGGTGCCGGTGGCGCCCTGCGGGTCGCGGACGGTGAGCGTGGCGGTGTAGCGACCGTTGGCGGTGTAGGTGTGCGACGGGTTGGCCGCGGTGGAGGTGCCGCCGTCGCCGAACGCCCAGGCGTACGTCAGCGCGCCCCCCTCCGGGTCGGCCGAGCCGGCCGAGGAGAACGTGACGGCCAGCGGCGCGGCGCCGGAGGTCTTGTCGGCGGCGGCCCGGGCCACCGGGGCGCGGTTGCCGCCACCCAGATAGTCGAAGCGGTACAACGCCGAGTTGGCGTCGCCGTTGAAGTAGCCGGTGCCGTAGTCGAGCACGTAGTAGGCGCCGTCCGGGCCGAACGCCGAGTCCATCACCTGCTTCCCGGTCCAGGGGAAGCTGTCGATGCCGCCGGGTGAGCCGTCCGCGTCGAGGTGGATCGGCTTGATCCAGCCGCGGCCGAACTCGGTGGCGAAGAACTGCCCGTCGAAGGACTGCGGAAACTTGGTGGTGGACGGGTTGGCCGCGTCGTAGCGGTAGACCGGGCCGCCCATCGGCGACTCGGAGCCGCCGCCGAACTCGCTCGGGCTCCCGGCGTCGCCGCCGTACCGGATCCAGGCCGGTTTCGCGCCGGGCAGCGTCGCCAGGCCGGTGTTGCGGAACGAGTTGTTCGTCGGGCCGGCGGCGCAGGCGAACTTCGGGCCCGCCGTGCCGGTGGCGAAGTCCCATTCGGCGTACGTCTCGGCGGCGGTGTTGGTGCCGGTGCAGTACGGCCAGCCGTAGTTGCCCGGCCCGGTGACCCGGTCGAACTCGACCTGGCCGGACGGTCCGCGCGCCGAGGTGGTGC
Organism: Micromonospora sp. NPDC050980; assembly: GCF_040653835.1. Lineage (NCBI taxonomy): Bacteria > Bacillati > Actinomycetota > Actinomycetes > Micromonosporales > Micromonosporaceae > Micromonospora > Micromonospora sp. NPDC050980. The sequence goes on from NZ_JBFAGS010000006.1 coordinate 185,431, forward strand.
CGGCGTCCGGGCCGTAGTCGCCGACGTAGACGATGCCGGTGGCCTTGTCGACGCTCATCCGGAACGGGTTGCGGAAGCCCATCGCGTAGATCTCCGGACGGGTCTTCGCGGTGCCGGGCGCGAAGAGGTTGCCGCTGGGGATCGAGTACGTGCCGTTGGCGTTGACCTTGATCCGCAGGATCTTGCCGCGCAGGTCGTTGGTGTTGCCGGCGCTGCGCTGCGCGTCGTACCCGGGGTTGCGGTTGGTGCGCTCGTCGATCGGCGCGTAGCCGGCGGAGTCGAACGGGTTGGTGTCGTCGCCGGTGGAGAGGTAGAGGTTGCCGGCGGCGTCGAAGTCGATGTCGCCGCCGACGTGGCAGCACAGTCCCCGGTCGGCCGGCACGTCGAGCACGTCGACCTTGCTGGCCTGGTTGAGCGTGAAGTCGGCGTTGAGGGTGAACCGGGAGAGCCGGTTGACGCCCTGCCAGGCGGAGAAGTCGGTGCCGGTGGCCGGCGCGTCCCCGGCCGGGGTGGACAGCGGCGGCGCGTAGTAGAGGTAGATGTGCCGGTTGGCGGCGAAGCCGGGGTCGACGCCGACGCCCTGCAACCCCTCCTCGTCGTGGGTGTAGACGGCCAGGGTGCCGACGACCGTGGTGGTGCCGGCGGCGTCGGTGCGGCGCAGCGTGCCGTTGCGGGCGGTGTGCAGGACCGAGCGGTCGGGCAGCACCGCGAGCGACATCGGCTCGCCGGTCTCGGCGACGCCGCGGGCGAGTTCGACCTGCTGGAAGTCGCTCGCCGGGATGGGGTGGGCGGACGCCGGGACGGGCGTCGTGGCCAGGGTGACCGGGCCGGCGGTGGCGGCGAGCAGCAGCGCCGCGCCGGCGGCGAGTCGTCGTCGGGCGGGTGGGTGGTGGGGGTGGCTGGACATGCTGTGCAGTCCTTCCTGACGCGCGCAGCCAGGACCGGGCGCGCGCCGCGCCGGATGCCGAAGGGGGAAGCTGGTGCTGGGCCCGACATTAAGACCTTTCGATCAGAGTGTCCATAGCTTCTGATCGATCGGCATTTACTTTTGACGTTTGACGACAAAAGTCAGGCAGCGTGGGCACACCCACCACGTCCCCGGTCGGTGCCGGTCCACCGGTGCGGCCGGGGAATCCCGGTCCGGCCGCACCGGAGGGCCGTGCTTGTCGTGCCGGCCGGAGGTCCCGGCGGCACGTTCCCCGGAGCCGGCCTCGTCCCCGCCGCGGGGCGCAACCGCGGTGGGCCCTCGCCGGCCGGCGCCGGACGGGTGGTGGCGGCGCTCCCGCGCCGCGCGGGGTGTTAAGCGGGGCCCCCTGCTCTGCCGGAGGCGTTAAGCGGGGCCCCCTCCTTCACCTCGACCCAGGTGGCGGCTGCGGCGGAGCGGGAGACCGCGTCGAGCACGAGCTGCACCTGGAGCGCGTCGGCGAACGACGGTGTCGGGTCGGCGCCGGTGACGACCGCCTCGACGAAGTCGCGCGCCTGGTGGGTGAAGGAGTGCTCGTAGCCGATGAGATGGCCCGGCGGCCACCACGCGCCCAGGTACGGGTGCTCCGGCTCGGTCACCAGGATCCGGTTGAAGCCCTGCTCGGCGGCGGGCCGGGTGGCGTCGAGGAACTCCAGTTCGTTGAGGCGTTCCAGGTCGAACGCGACGCTGCCGCGCGAGCCGTTGATCTCGACTCGGAGGGCGTTCTTGCGGCCGGTGGCGAACCGGGTCGCCTCGTAGGTGGCGAGCCCGCCGCCGTCGAGCCGGGCCACGAAGACCGCCGCGTCGTCCACGGTGACCTCGCCCGTGCCCCGGCCGTTGCCGCCGGCCTGCGCGGCCAGGCCGCTCGACCCGGCCGGCAACGGCCGCTGCCGCACGAACGTCTCGGTGAGCGCGCTGACGCCGCTGATCAGTTGCCCGGTCACGTACTGGGTGAGGTCGATGATGTGCGCGCCGATGTCGCCCAGCGCACCGGAGCCCGCCCTGTCCTTCTGCAACCGCCAGACCAGCGGGAACTGCGGGTCGACGATCCAGTCCTGGAGATAGACCGCCCGGACGTGCCGGATCTCGCCGAGCCGCCCGTCGGCGACGAGCTGCCGCATCAGGGCGACCGCGGGCACCCGCCGGTAGTTGAAGCCGCACATCGCGCGTACCCCGGACTCCCGGGCCCGGGCGGCGGCGGCCGTCATCTCCCGGGCCTCGGCGACGGTGTTGGCGAGCGGCTTCTCGCACAGCACGTGCTTGCCCGCGGCCAGCGCGGCCAGCGCGATCTCGCCGTGGCTGTCCCCCGGCGTGCAGATGTCGACCACGTCGATCTCGTCGGACTCGACGAGTCGCCGCCAGTCGGTGGTGTGCCCGTCCCAGCCGAGCCGGTCGGCGGCCTCGGCCACCTTCGGTTCGTCCCGGCCGCAGACGAGCGTCATCCGCACCCGTGCCGGCAGGTCGAACACCCGGTTCACGGTGCGCCACGCCTGCGAGTGCGCGGCGCCCATGAACGCGTAGCCGACCATGCCGACCCGCAGGATGCTGTCGTGAGTGGACAAGGTGGGTCTCCCCCCGTGTGTCAGAACCCGAGCTTCAGGTAGTCGCCCGCGTTCTCCTTGGTGATCGTCTCGGAGGCGAGCACGATCTCCTTCGGCACCTGGAGTTCCACCAGGTCGGACATGCCCTTGCCCTGCCCGATCAGCCGGGCCAGGGAGATGGCCGAGGAGGCCATCGACGGGCTGTAGGTGACGGTGGCCTTGAGCACCGTGTTGTCGGCCGCGATGTCCTCCATGGCCTTCTTCGAGCCGGCGCCGCCGACCATGAAGAACTCCTTGCGGTTGGCCTGGTTGACGGCGGCCAGCACACCGATGCCCTGGTCGTCGTCGTGGTTCCAGACCGCGTCGATCTTCGGCAGCGCCTGGAACAGGCCGGTGGCGGCCTGCTGGCCGGAGTCCACGGTGAACTCGGCCGGCCGCCGGTTGGCCACCTTCAGGCCGTACGAGGCGAGCGTGTCGGCGAAGCCCTTGGAGCGTTCCTGGGTCAGCTCCAGCGACTCGATGCCGGGGATCTCGCCGATCACCGGGTTGCTCACGCCCTTCGCCTTGAGCTGCTCGGCGATGTAGGTGGCCGCGGCCACCCCCATGCCGTAGTTGTCGCCCTTGATCTGCAACCGGTAGGCGCGCGCGTCCGGGAAGGCCCGGTCCAGGTTGACCACCGGGATGCCGGCCTTCATCGCCTCCAGGCCGAACGCGTTGAGTTCCTTGCCGTCGTGCGGCAGCAGCACGATCACGTCCGGCTTCTGGGAGATCAGCGTGGACAGCGCCGCCCGCTGGGCCGCCGCGTCCGCGCCGGCCTCCACCGACTTGAGTTCCACGTCGCCGTACGCCCCGGCCTGCGCCTTGGCGTTGTTGGTGATGGCGGCGATCCAGCCGTGGTCGGCGGCCGGGGCGGAGAAGCCGACGGTCACCTTCTTGCCGGGTTCGGCGTTGCCGCCGGGCGCGGCGGCCTTGGTCTGCGCCTCGGTCGGGGACTGCTCGTTGCTAGTGCAGCCGGCGAGCAGCACCCCGGCGGAGACTGCGGCCCCGCCGAAGAGCAACCGGCGGCGTGACAGATCACGTGTCATGACGGCCTCCTGATGAGGTGGTGGGGTGGTTTCGGGTGCGGTGGGCCGGGCCACCGTCTGCTCGACGGTCGCCTGGTGGTGCGGTGGGGTCAGGTGGTGGTCGCCCGGTTGCGGGCGAGGAACTGGGTCAGGCTGCGGAACTGCACCTGCTGGACCAGGACGGCGGCGACGATGATGCCGCCCTTGACCATGTTCTGGGCCTCGGCGGACAGGTTGTTGATGGCGAACAGGTTGGTGATCGTGGAGAAGATGACCACCCCGAGCAGGGAGCCGATGATGGTGCCCCGCCCGCCGCTGAGCAGCGTGCCGCCGATGATCGCGGCGGCGATCGCGTCCAGCTCGTAGAGGTTTGCCATCGCCGCCTGGGCGGAGGTGGCCTGCGCGGTCAGCATGACCGCGGCGATGCCGCAGCAGAGGCCGGAGAGCGCGTAGAGGAGCACGGTGTGCCGGCGGACGTCGATGCCGGCGAGCCGGGCCGCCTCCGGGTTGCCGCCGACGGCCACCGTGCGGCGACCGAACGTGGTCCGGTTGAGCAGCACCCAGCCGGCCGCGACCACCGCCACCAGGATGAAGACCAGCAGCGGGATGCCGAGCACGTCGGTGGTGGCGATGCCGTTGATGAACGAACTGGTGGAGACCTGGGTCTGCTTGTCGGAGATCTCGGCGGCCAACCCGCGGGCGGCGACCAGCATGGCCAGCGTGGCGATGAACGGCACCAACCGCCCGTACGAGACGAGCAGCCCGTTGACCACGCCGACGGCCAGCCCGACGGTGAGCGCGGTGAAGATCATGCCTCCCGCGCCGTAGCTCTGGGTGGCGACGGTGGTGCACCAGACGCCGGCCAGCGCCACGATCGCGCCGACCGACAGGTCGATCCCACCCCCGATGATCACGAAGGTCATGCCGACGGTCACCACGCCGACCACGGAGGCGAGCTTGAGGATGGTCAACGTGTTGCCCCACACCCAGTTCGGGTCGCCGTAGAGGTCGGGGCGGGTCAGGACGCCGATGACCACCAGCACCACCAGGGTCGCCAGCAGGCCGAGGTTGCGCTTGGCGCCCTCCCCGCCGTCGCCGCGCCACCAGGACAGCCGGGGAGCCGCGTCGGCCTTGGCGGTCTCCGCCCGGTCCACCGGCGGCGACTGCGCGGGCAGGGCGGTGTCGGTATCGCTCATGCCGGTGCGCCTTCCATGAGGGACCCCGCCATGACGAGGTCGAGCACGGTGTTCTCGTCGAGTTCGCCGGCCGGGGCCTCCCGGACCACCCGGCCCTCCCGCATCACCAGCACCCGGTCGGCCAGGCCCAGCACCTCGGGCACCTCGCTGGAGACCAGCAGCACCCCGACGCCCCGGGCGGCCAGGTCCCGGATGACCTGGTAGAGCTCGGCCCGCGCGCCCACGTCCACGCCCCGGGTCGGCTCGTCGAGCAGCAGCAGCCGGGTGCCCCCGAGCAGCCACCGGCCGACCACCACCTTCTGCTGGTTGCCGCCGGAGAGGGTGCGCACCGGCCGGCGTACGTCCGCCGGCCGCAGCTCCAGCGAGGCGGCGACCCGGCCCGCCTCGGCCCGCTCCCGACCGGCGTCGGTGAAGCCGAGGCGGGCGTAGCGGCCGAAGGTGGCGAGCGTGACGTTGCGGTAGATCGGCTCGCCGAGCAACAACGCCTGGCTCTTGCGCTCCTCCGGCGCCATGCCCATGCCGGCCCGCACCGCCGCGCCCACGCTGCCGGGGCGCAGCGCCTTGCCGGCCAGCCGGACCGTCCCGGCGTGCGACCGGCGGGCCCCGAAGATCGTCTCCAGCAGCTCGGACCGGCCGGAGCCGACCAGCCCGGCGATCCCGACGATCTCCCCGGCCCGCACGCCGAGCGACACGTCGGCGAACTCGCCGTGCCGGGTCAGCCCGTCCACCCGCAGCAACTCCGCGCCGGTGCCGTCGTCGGCCGGGCGGCGCGGGAAGACGTACTCGATGGTCCGCCCGGTCATCCGGGCGACCAGGTCGCCGGTCGGGGTGTCGCGCGCCGGCAGGCTCGCCGCCGTGGTCCGGCCGTCCTTGAGTACGGTGACCCGGTCGCCGATCTCGCGGATCTCCTCCATCCGGTGCGAGATGTAGATGACCGCGATGCCCTGCGCGGTGAGTTCCCGGATGATCCGGAACAGGTTGCCCACCTCGTCGTGGGCCAGCACCGCGCTCGGCTCGTCCATGATGATCAGGCGGGCCTGGTGGGACAGCGCGCGGGCCATGCTGACGATCTGCTTGCCGGCCGCCGGCAGGTGCCGGACCAGCCGGCCGGGTGGGATCTCCGGGTGGCCGAGCCGGGCCAGGATCTCCCGGGTACGCCGGGCCAGGTGCCCACGCCGGACGAACCCGAGCCGGCGCGGCTCGTGGCCGAGGAACGTGTTCTCCGCCACCGACAGGTCGTCGACGAGGTCGAGTTCCTGGTAGATGGTGGCGATGCCGGCGCGCATGGCGGCCTGCGGGTTGGCGAACGCAGCCGGCCGGCCCCGCCACACCACCTCGCCGGCATCCGGCCGGTGCACCCCGGCCAGCACCTTGATCAGGGTGGACTTGCCGGCGCCGTTCTGCCCGAGCAGGCAGTGCACCTCGCCGGCCCGCACCTCGAGCTGCACGCCGTCCAGCGCGCGTACCCCGGGGAAGGTCTTGACCACGTCGCGCAGGCGCAGCACCACCTCGCCCGGGTCGGCCTCGTCGTTCGTGCTCACCTCGGGTTCCGCCCCGTTCCTCGCGCTCATGCGGGGCTTACCGGGCATGCCCTCACGGCCTTCGCTGCGCTCGGTGCGTTCGCTCATGCGGGGCTTACCGGGCATGCCCTCACGGCCCTCGCTGCGCTCGGTGCGTTCGCTCATGCGGGGCTTACCGGGCACGCCCTCACGGCCCTCGCTGCGCTCGGTGCGTTCGCTCATGCGGGGCTTACCGGGCACGCCCTCACGGCCCTCGCTGCGCTCGGTGCGTTCGCTCATG